>NZ_DASYDG010000002.1:0-74257 GCF_036499745.1 Pinirhizobacter sp. | reverse complement strand
AAGGGCAATCCTGCAATGGCAGTCGCAACGCTCACGACACCTTTGACGATGTCGGGCCCTTCCCCCACGGTCGACGTATTGATCCCCGTCAGTCTCCCGTCACCCGTGTACGTAATTGCCACATCGGCATCACTGAAAGTTCCACCGAAATCCTTTTCATCGATGGTGGCGTAAGCACTATCGTCGCGCATGTACTCCGTCGTGGGATCCACGACGAGGTTGGTCATCAGTAATCCTTTTGGTGTGCACGACAACGTCTCGGTCACCACGATGCTCGTGCGGGCCTTCGGAAAATAGTAGGTCGCCTTTACAGGAACAGACTGGCCGCAACCTTCCAAAAGGGCCACGGCAACCAGTGGAACAAGCGCTCGCCCGAAACGGACAGACATAATTCCTCCTCGCAACAGATGCGATGTCGAAGAACCGGGAACCCCTCTCCGAGAGATACTGCGCCGAGTTTTTACCGAGGGGTATCAGCCTTTCGGCTGGCTATGCGAAATCGGCAAATTCACGCGTACCGCAACCCGAGTGCGCATCTGGCTGTAAAGATATGCGCATAGAGTGGGTATCGGCTCTTATAGAATTCGCGGCCGACTAGGGGTAGGGGCGCATGTTGCAACTTATCAACGACCGTCTGTGGGCGGAACTCGAGCCATTGGTCCCAGTAGATCGCAGGCCAGGCAAGCGCGGTCCCAAGGGCCACGGCGACAGGGTGGTGATGGAAGGCATCGCCTATGTGATGACCCGCGGCATCGCCTGGAACTCTCTTCCGCTGGGCATTTCGGGCGTGTCCGGTCTTACCTGCTACAAGCGGCACAAGGCCTGGGCTTCGGTAGGCGCTTGGGAGGGGATCGAGGAGACGCTTGTTGCCGGGCTTGCGCGTGGTGGCGTTCGGCCCAGGAAGTCGTTGGCGGCGGCGGGCGACTAGGTGTCCCGAAGCATGACGGACGCCAATGGTGCGACCATCAGCTTTCCGCATGTGACCAAGGCGCTTTGGGCGATTGGCTGTCTCTCGGCTACACCTTTACATGATAGACAAAACTAAGAACGGGCATACATGAGCGGTGCAGAGGCCATGGAGCGGTTGAAGTCACTGCTCGGAAACGACTCGGGAGTCTACGTACCCCCGGCCGTTGACAGGGCGGAGTATGTTCAGACCGTCGGAAAAGACATCCTGTCTCATTTATGTGAGCCGTTTGCGGTAAGTGCGACCGTGGTCGCGCCAGGTTTCCCGGACGAGAAACCCGGCAGCCTGATTTCCGGACTTTGTATAGCCAGAACCGCCGGCTATTGGTTGGTTTATCAGTCGTCGAAGGACCGGTTTTTATGCTTTTGGGGAACAAACGAGGACAGTTTGAGCGCCCCTGGCATATTCGGGAGTCCTGTGTACTGTTGGACCGCGTGAAAACGAAGCTTAAACAGTCCCGGTGCAAGGGCTAGGCCAGGCTGGATCGAAACTTCTTGCTAGCCATTGACGTCATCAGATATTGCGATTGATGATCGTCTTCACCGTGGAAGTGCCATCGCGGCTTGCTCTAGGGGAAACATCATGTGGTCTCGTTTTCGTCGTCTCTTTGGGGTGACGCGCGCTGGTGTGCGTGTTTTGCCCCGATCTACCGAGGGGGAGGACACATTGAACCATCGGCCGCATAAGTTGCTGGTAGCGTCTGTGAGCACGCGCCTGGCATCGGTGAACGATGAAGGCATGCATCTTGAGGTGCTCGCAAAGGAAGACTCTCTACCTTATTCATCGGAGCTTCTATTCTCCGTCGTCGCTGTGGAAGGCGAGAAACTGCTTCTTGAGTTTTTAGCTGACAAGGTTTTCGTACGTGTTCCGATCGAAGACGTCGAGAGAGCCTTGGTCATGGCAAGGAGTCAGGTGCATTCGGAGGGTTGGTATCCATAGCCTTGTGGAGCGCCTTCGAACTTGACGCATGGACATCCAAATGAAATCAAAGTATAGGCGTACATTCACAAGCTGGGTTTGCGCCCTCGCGCTCGGATGCCTGCTTACCTTTCCCACGGTGCCACGATATTGGTGGGGTACCGTCATCGGCGTGATTTACGCGCTTTTTGCGCTGAAGCTACTCTATAGCCCGAAAAGCAGAAGACTCATGATCTGGGGTTGTGTAGGCGGTTTGGCGGTCGGAGGGATTGTTGGAACGCTTTCCGCAATTCATGGCCGCTTCGATGGTGGCATTACCTTCCAAGATTGGGGTTTTCTTGTCTATATCTACATGATCGTGATTGTGTACTTGATTTATCTGATCTGGAAAGAAGAGGTCCGAGTTAGCGCGGGAAGGGCTGGCGTAACGCAGCCAGCTAGTGGGTGATCAGCGGTAGGCGATAGTAGCTATCCCTCTACGAAGCCAGCTGCAACTTCACCCAAGCAATCGCATCTTCACCTTCCAGAACCTCCTCGCTCTGGGGATCCTCAAGCCTCCCGCCGCTTATGGCAGCCAGCGCACCTGAAGCTGATAGCGCCGCTATCAGTTCAAGCGGCCGCGAGCCCACCGAAAACTGCACGGTGAAGTTGAGCTCGGGCGGTAGTTCCAGTTCCGCCGCGTCTTCTGGCTCGGTTTCGAACGAGTAATACTCAAACCCCGCGAGTTCATCGCCGATGGGGCAGGGCAGGAAACCCGTCATGGTGTCGACATCGAAGTCGGTGTCGAGGTCGCCGGGTAGTTCCTCGTTTTTCATCACCGAGAGCCATTTCTCCGGCGTGGGCATTTTGCTGCGGGCAAGATAGACGTACAGGTCGTATGACATAGGGTGCCCCGGCTGGTGTGGGGAGCTTGACCCCCAATCCCGACCTAAGCAAGTAAACCTTTAGCCAGGTCTATTGCTGCGCCTTCATGGTTGCTCGAAGCGCTGGGTCCAGCACGTTCATTTGCCGTTTTTGCTGGAACATCGCCCGCTCGTCTCCCTTGAGCTTGCAGTTGCGCGAGAGCACGTCCGCGCCTTCGGATGTCTTCGCCATCACGTCCTGCACGTTCACTACCACGCCCATGGTGTCGCCGAGCGGATCCAGGGCGGCGCAGACGTCGTCGATCATGCGATTGCTGCGCAGTTCTTGTCCGCTCACCAGCACCAGCAGGTTCTCGTTGTCGATCCATGTGCTGGTGCCTACGCCGGGCAGGTTGCGCAGGGCGGCGCGTGCGGCTTCGTGATCCACCGTTCGCCGGAAGTCGGAAAGATGTATGGCTTGGTACGTGTTGCGTCTCTGGGCATCGAGCGCGCCAGCGGCGAGTGTGCCTGCGGTGGCCGCAACGTTGCTGGGAAACCGGGGCACGGCCACGGGGTAGGCTTCCCGTACCAGGCGAGTGGCCGACTCGGGAGGATCCTGCAGCCCAACGTATGCCAGGGCGAGCACCAGTATGGCGGCGACAATGCTGCCAGCGATGATCATCGGGTCGAGATCTGGGTCGGCACGCCGCCGGGAGCGCACGACGGCTCCGCGGGCGGGCGGAAAAGGCACGACGGATGGCAGTGGTGGCGCAGGGACAAGCGTTGGCAGCGATGCCTGGAAAATCCGGCGCACTTCGGCGCCATCGATAAGGGAAATGACGGGGCATTGGGCAGCAGCTTCCAGGGCTGCTTTCGAAAATTCCCCGCTGGTGATCAGGATCGCGCCCGTGGCGTGCTGGGTGTGCATCACGCCGATCAGCTCGTGCACATAGTTGTGCGTTACCTGGAGCGCGTTCCAGTGCTTGCACTGGACCACGATGTATTCATCGTCCCGGTAAAGCTTTATGTCGATGCCGCCGTCGTAGCGCTCGTGGGAGGCGCCCGTACCCGAATGCTCCACCCGATAGCCAAGCTGCCGGTAGTGCTCGGCGAAGAGGCGTTCGAATGCCACCCAGCTGATGCCCGCGAGTTCGTCCGTGTAGCGGTACTGCACCTTCTTTCCCTGGCGATAGATGCCCATGTCCCTGGAGCCCCTCTTCATCTGCGATGTTGCCAACAGGAGAATATCGGCCGGGATGAATGTTGCTTTAGGCTATGCCGCTCCTGACTGGCGGCTGGCTGTTCAAGCCCGACGGGAGGCTGCCGATATATGGATAACCCATGCCCTTTTTCGGCACACGAGTAATCAAGGATTTGGTGACGAGTAATGACGCGCAGATGCTGGACAACCTTGCTTGCACTGGCCGGTCTTGCCCTGGCGGCTCCGGCTTCCGCCGTCGATTGCGCCTCCTCGCCCGCCGGCCATAGCGACCAGGCTGTTTGTGCTTCCCCGGCGCTCACCCGGCAGGACGACAAGCTAAAGCACTTGCTCGACACCCGCGCTCCGTCGGATGCCCTCGGCAGTTCCCAGGTCGACTGGGAGAAATCGCGCGCCCGGTGCAACGGCAACCAGGCCTGCCTGGAAAGCGCCTACCGCTCGCGCCTGGCGGCCGTGCAGGCTTTCGCGCCCAAGGCGGAGCCGCCGCTGCGCAAGCCGAAGATTGTGATCTCGGAAATTCTTCCCAACGGTAAGCTCGTTCCCATTCCGCCGGTGGTGAAGGGCGCGTCCAGGCCCAGGGCCGATGTCACTCCTACGCCCGATGTTGGTCGTAGCGCCGACGAACTCCTCGCTGCGGCTGCCGGCCCCACCACGGTCACCGAAAGCACCAGGGATGGCTGGATCGTCCCGGCCCTGGCCCGCTGCGGCATCGTCCTTCTTCTGCTTCTGGCTCTGGCCTACGCATTGCGCCACTTCGTGGGGCGCTGTCCATCATGCCGGCACTGGAACAGGAGCCGTGTGATCAGGGTTATCGCCGATCGGGCAACAGGGCATCGAAGTGCGGGGCAGCCCGATGTGCGCGATGGATCAAGGCACCGGAGCGCGTCGCCGACACAAAAGCCCCTGATCGTGAGTAAACGGGTTTATGTGTGCGGCGAATGCAGCATGCGCTGGGAGCCCGGACAGAAGGTGGAGTCGTTGCGGGAGACGGCGTAAGAAATGTTGCCGAATAAGCCTATAACCGCGCCCTGCGTAATTTCTTACACGATCTAAAGTATCGGTGGCTTGGCCCGATACCCTGTAGACGGGCGGAATATTTATTCCGCGGGCCGGGCGACTTCCGCGATCCGGTCATAACGGGGTTGGGTTGACACATGGTGGTGTTGGCAGGGGACAACTTGCATTCCGGTGCCCTCCAGGCGACGCCCTGGGGCGCGGTGCCATGAGGTTCTTCCACGCCGGTGCCTTCGAGCGCCAGTCGTCGCGCGCCGTCAGCTTCGTCGGACTGGCACTGGGTGTGCTGCTGGGCGTGGCGCTGGTGGTGGGGCTGTGCGAGGACAGGCAGACCCGACTCTCCGCGGCCCATGACCGCACCCTGGCGCTGGCCGAAGGCGGCGAGCGCCTGGCCACCGAGCAGATGCGCAGCGTGGACCGCACCCTGGCTGGCGTGGTGCAGGACATCGAGCAGTTCGAACAGGATGAGCCCGACAAGGCGCCGGCATTGATTGCCCAGCTGATGGTGCGCGTGACCGCGCGTCAGCCGGAGATCGAAAGCGTACAGCTGATGGGCCGCGGCCAGACGTTACCGCCGTGGGTATTGACCCGCCAGGCGGGTCCCCGGCCGGGCATGCGCTTCGGCCCTATCGAGAAAGTGGATGGGCGCTGGCTGCTGCCCATCGTGGTGCCGATGGTGGACGGGCGCTGGTTGTTTGCGCGTCTTAATACGCGCGGGCTGCAGAACCTCGTGGACGAGCTTGCCACCGGCCATATGGGCGTGGCGACCGTGGCGGACTATTACGGGACGATCCTTGCGCGAAGCCGGCAGGCATCCGCCCTGGTGGGTGCGTCGGTGAGACGCCTGCAGTCAGGCGAGCACGTTGATCTCTCCAATTTCGTCAGCGCCGTGGACGGCGTGCATCGCCTGGTGGTGAACAGTTCATTGGGTGCCTATCCGGTACGCGTGGGCGTGGGTGTGCCCCTGCGTGCGGTGCTGGCGCCGTGGTATGTGTTCGGCGCGGTGGCGATAGTGGTGTATGGTCTGTACTGGATGGGCTACGGCTATCTTTACCGCCGCGTGCGCGCCTCGGAACGCTCGCGCGATGAATACGTGCGCACGCTTACCGACACCAGCCGCCGCCTGGAGCAGGCTCAGCGGGCGGGGAATATCGGTAGCTGGAGCATCGTGAAGGGCTCCACGCGCATGTCGTGGTCGAGCCAGGCGGCATTGATCCTGGGGCTCGGTGCCGCCGACATCGTCACCGCCCGGGACACTTTCTACAGCATGATCCATCCCGACGATAAGGCGGCCTACTTCGAAGGTGCGGCGCGTGCGTGGGCCGACGAAGGTGCGGTGACGCTCCAGTACCGCGTGATCCGTCCCGACGGTTCGATGCGCTGGATTTCTTCCACCGGATCGCTGGTGGAGGAGAAGGGCGTGGTCACGCTTACCGGCACCATCAGCGATATCACCGAGCGTATGACGGCGCAGGAACATCTGGCCTTCCGCGCCACGCACGACCCACTGACGGGCCTGCACAACCTCGACGCGCTGGTCGAAGACCTCGACCGAACCAAAACGTCCCGCGCGTGGTACGACCTTGCCTATATCCAGGTACGCGGCCTGGATGTGATCACCGATACCTTCGGGGTGTCGATCGGCCGCGATGTATTGAAGGTGGTGGCGGCGCGCTTTGAGTCGCTGGGTGCCAAGTTCGGCCAGGTGGCCCACCGGCCGGGCGAGACCTTCGTGGTGGCGATGTTCGATCGATCGCGCCACGACGAAGCCCTGGCGGCGCTGCTCGCCGCGGCCACGGAGCCGGTGTCTTCGGAGGCCGCTGTCCATCAGCTAGATGCCCGGATAGGACTGGCCTCGTACCCGGCCGATGGCATCCATGCGGAAAAGGTGGTGGGCAACGCAGCCCTCGCCGCGCAGGAGGCGGATGTGGCCGAGGGAACGGTGCGTCGTTTCGAGGCCGCCATGGCCGATCGTTCGCGCCTGCGCCTGCAGATGACCGCGCGCATGCGCGATGCCATCGAGGGTAACGACCTGGAGTTGCATTTCCAGCCGGTGATGAGCGCACTCACCGGCAACGTCGTGATGCTTGAGGCACTGGTGCGCTGGCCGCAAGCCGATGGCGGCATGATTCCTCCCTCGGAATTCATCCCGCTGTGCGAGGAAACCGGATTGATCCTGCCGTTGGGCAGTTGGGTACTGCGCCGCGCCGCTGCTGCGCACAAGGCGCTGACGGCGGCGGGTTGGGGCCGCCTTTCCATTGCCGTGAACGTGTCGGCCATCCAGTTCGCCCGCACCGACCTTGCGCAGGAAATTGCCCGCGTGGGGGAAAACTTCGGGCTTCGTCCCGGTGCCCTGCATATCGAGCTCACCGAAAGCTCACTGATGCGCTACCGCGACCTTGCCCGCCGCACCATGCATGCGTTGCAATCGAAGGACATCCGCGTGGCGCTGGACGATTTCGGCACGGGGTTTTCCAGCCTGGCGTATCTTAAGAACTTGCCGATCAATAGCGTGAAAATCGACCGTGCATTCATCCAGGAAGTGGATAGCGACCCGCGATCGGCGTCGATTTGCCTTGCCATGATCGGCCTTAGCCACAGCCTGGACCTTACCGTGGTGGCCGAAGGCGTGGAGACGGCAAGCCAGCACGCCTGGCTGCGCAATCACGGCTGCGATTTCCTGCAGGGCTTCCTGTTCTCGCATCCATTACCGCTGGATGCGCTGCTGGTTCACCTGCGTCAGTCGGAGGAAGTACCGGGGGATGCGAAGACGGTTTCGCCATCTGAAGTGTAGAGGCGGCTCATGAGTTCCCTGTGATGCGCTTCGGTGGATTCATCCATCGGGAACATGCATTCGACGCGGAGTTCCTGCGCGGCAACGGTAAGCGGCGTACCCACGGTGCTGACCATCGAGAAGTAGTTCAATGTGCGGCCATCCTTGATGAAGCTTAAGGGAACCACCGGCAGTGCCGGGTCGTCGGTGGCTGGGTTGCTGTCTTCTTCGTCGATGGCCGGATAGGCCATGAGTTCATCCAGGAGCTCTCGTGTGCGCTCATCCAGAACGTGGCCCACGGCTTCGCGCCGGACACGCTCCAGCAACCCTTTCGAAGCACTGTTCCAATTCGCGATGTAGGGCCTTATGCCGGCTGGGTCGAACATCAGGTGCAGCAGGTTGCGCGGACTGGGGCGGGCGGCAAGATCAACGAAGGCGCCGAAGAACCGCGGCGCTGCATCGTTGGTCATCAGCACATTCCAATAGCGGTCCATCACGATGGCGGGGAAGGGTTCGTGTTGCTGTAGCACGCGGGCAAGGGCACGGTTGACGGCGGCCATCTCATCGGCATTCCATGCCTCATCCACGTAGACGGGCGCGAATCCTGCCGCCAGGAATAACTGGTTGCGCTCGCGTAGTGGAACCTCCAGTGCCTGGGCGATGGTCGCCAGGGATTGCCGGCTGGGGGCGCTACGGCCACTCTCGATGAAACTCAGGTGCCGCTGCGAAATTTCCGTATCGAGCGACAGCTCGATCTGGCTTTTCCCGCGAAGGTCACGCCAGTGGCGGAGCAGCCGGCCAAGTTCACCGCCGGCTGCCTGGGTTTCATTCCTTAAGGTCACGGCATGTCCTTCAGAACTCCGTTGGACCGACCGCACCCAGCCAGCGGCTGACTTTGCTGGGGTCGTTCTGGTCCATGTAGAAAAAGTGAGCCATGGTGGGGCGCACCACGGGGAGGCTTTTGTCGTCGAAGGTCATACGCACCTTGCCGTGGAACATCTTGATCGATCCGCCATCCCAATACTCCACCACGTCGTGATGGGCCGTGAAGCCACGATCGATGAATTGCCTCAAGTTATCGCGGATGGTGTTCCGGCCGTGCCAGTCGGCCACACCGAGGTTGCATACAGCGTCGTCGGCGAGGCAGTCGAAGCCCTTGCCGAATGTCTTGTCATCGATCTCCTTCCAGAAGTCCAGCAGCCACTGCGGTGGATCCTTTTGGGTGAAGTTCATCGAGGTCATCTTAAGTCTCCTGTGTTTTCCTGCATTGACCCGTGGGTGCATCGCGTGTGGGGACGCCGGGCAGGGGTGAACTATCGGCGACTATCGATGGGCTCTCAATTACATGCGAGGTAATAAGGGCCAGCCGGGGCTGTACTATTCCCCGTGCCAGTCGTGGGCGCGGGTTTCTTTTCCATCAAAGGACCGATCATGCTTTTCTTCGCCATGGCCTTGTTTGCGCCCACCCTCGCCGATCCGGCTGATTTTTCCTCGCGGAAGGCCGAGGCGCAGCAGCTGGAGGCCTCGCCCGAGGGTGCCGCGTATGTACGCAAGTACAGCTACCTGGTGAGGCCTGCGATGCGTGGCTGCGTGCCGCCGGGCGCATCGGACCCTGCGAACCTGGGCAGCTTCAGCGTGGTCGCCGACGTCCTGGGCAATGGCCAGCTATATGCGGTGGACGTGAAGCCGAAGACGAGCGTGGCCACGTGTTTTGCCGAGCAAATCGGCCATGCCACCTTCCCCACGCCACCCACCAACGGCGGCAAGAATTACGTGGTGGTGATCGACATGACGATCACGCCCTGACAGTTCTCAATGCGCGGCGGCCGGCGAGGTCGGGGTGTCGCCGTGGGTCCGCAGGTACTCGCGCATTTTTGCCAGGGTGAGCTGCTGGTCGATGCGGTCGGCGAAGTGGTCCACGATGTATTTCGCCGCGCTACGTGCATCAGGCCTGTTGTGCTGGATCAGGATGTTCGCGCGGACCACGTAACCCGTGGGCGCTTTTGGGTCGACCTTGATCAGGCGGTCGATGGTGGCCAGGGCCTGGTCCACCCGGTTGGTGCGGCTGTAGATCTCGATCAGCTGCGTCATCGCCGTGATGTCTTCGGGGTCGATCTTCAGTACGGCTGAGTATTCCTCCTCGGCGCGCTTTTCTTCCCCGGTCCGGGCATAAGACAGGGCGCGGGCGATACGTGCCTCGGTGTCTTTCGGGTCGGCCTTGACGAGCCGGTCGAATTCCGCCTCGGCCCAGGCCTTTTCGCCGCCGGTATAGAGCATCTGCGCGCGGTACAGGGGGATGCTGGTGTCGTTGGCGACGAACCTTAGCGACTGGCTATAGAGCGCAGCCGACAGCTTCGGATCCTGCCCGAACGTGCTGGCGCCGGCCGCATCGAGCACCGCATAGGAGTCACCTTCATCCAGCGCGCGCTGCACCATCCACGACGGGTCATCTTCGTCGTAGCCTGGTCCGAAATCGTCGTTGATGATCAACCGGAGCAAAGGATTCTTCGGAATCAATGCCATGGCTTCGCGCGCCTGGGCGTCCTTGTCGGGCGTGCTGCGCATGGCCTTGTACCAATGCGAGATGGCCACGGCGCGCAGGCGGAAACTCAATGGATCCACGGCAAGGCCGCGCTTGATGGCCTGCTCGATATACAGCGGCTCGGCGGACATCCAGCCGACGTAGATCATCGATGAATACACCGGCAGCACCATGCTGTCGCGCACCACCGCCATGTCCAGGTCCTGCCTGGCCAGGTGCAGCGCGGTGTCACGCGCCTGGATCGCCCTGGGCTTGTATTCCTGGATGCGGGAACGGATTGCCGGGTCGTTGCGCAGCGCCTGGGCGCTCTCATGTTCCATGTTCCACACCGCGTGCGAGGCGCGCTGGGCCTCGCCCTGATGAGCGATGCCGCTGGCAGCCAGGGCGAAAGCGCTGTCGGGCCGCTGCTTCATCCACGCATCGATCATTGGCCTCGATTCGGTGCACGAGCACTCGAAGTCCAGTGCGATGTAGGCATGCTCGAGCAAGCCGGCGTGCGCCGGGTCGTGCAGCTGGGCATCACGGTAGCCGGCAAGGATCCTGTCCAGTTCCGCGGCACGGCCCCTGGCTACCAGGTCTTTCGCCTGGGCCATGGTGATGATCGGCTGCGTGCGGTAACGGCAATAGGCCGTGGTGGTATCCGCATGCCAGTGCATGCCCGGTGGGTCGGGATAGGCCAGGCAACGTTGCAGCGGATCGCGGATTTTCTCGGCGGTACGCACCTTGGCGAAGTAGGCCGTATAGGCCGCGTCGCTGATGGCGGGTACGGACGCGGGGCGCTCGGGCGGCTTGGCCGGGGCGGCCGGCAGCTTGCCGCCGTGATGTGGCCGGCTGGCCTGGTGGATCTTCGCCAGCATCTGGGGTGTCATCGCGTGGTAGGTGGCATAACCCATCCACCCAATCAGTGCCCATGCACCCACCACCAGGGTGACGATGCCAACGATGGTACGCGCGCGCATGGTAGTCCTCCCGACTCCCTCCGGTGGGAATATTCTCACACGGCGAAGGGGTCGGGCAGGGGCCGTTTCTCGGCCGGATGGACTAGTGCAAACACATGCCCGGGGGGTTCGGGCCGCGGGTCAGGGCCGCTTCTTCAGGGCTTCGGGGTAATACTGAGGTTGGTATCGGGCTTGGGTATCTGGCCATCACGGATGTCCGGCAGCTTGCGCCAGGCGCGGCCCATGTCCACCAGCGCCGCGGCGCGGCGGAGCATTTCGGCCAGGCGTGCGGCGTCCTGCTGGTAGGTTTGTGCGTGGTCGGGATAGCGCATGAGGTACGACTGGAAGGATTCCTTTTCCACCGTGTCGCCATCCCATGCGGTGGTGAATTCATCCAGCGTCTGTTCCATGCGCGCCATCGCCACCAGGAAACGTCGCCAGCGGTGTTCGTCGAAATTGAAGACGTCCCGCGCGAGTTCCCCGGCGCTGGCGCCGTAGTGGGCCAGCTTCCCCACCATCGTGGCGTCCATGGTGAGGTTCAGGCCGCCTTCGTCGGGCTTCAGCGCCACGTGCACGATGCGTTCGCGATAGCCGGGCAGGGTGCTTTGCAGGTTGTCCTGCCAATCCTTGGCGGCGTCGATCAGCCGCTGCAGGAAGGCCAGCAAGCCGCCTTCGATCGGCAGGATGGGAATCAGTACGCCGCTGTTGGCGGTTTCCGGTAGCCAGGCGCGGCCGGGGCCGATATTCCTGGTGGGGTTGAAATCGTCCAGGCTGATGCCGAAGGTGGGATGGTTGGGCCAGAGCTTGTCGAAGAAGTGGATGGGAAAGTTGCTGGCCAGGCCGCCATCGCTGAACAGGCACAGGCGCGGAACGCTGCGGCCGGCGGCCTCGTTAAGCGTGAAGTCCCGCGCATAAAGCGGAATGGCGCTGATCAACAGCGGGAAGCTCAGGCTCATCCGTGCACCGATGGCCACGGGCAGCTTGCCGTCGGGCGGCAGGTGGAAGAAATCGTCCGCGGGGTTGCCGGTGTCGAAAGCTTCGCTGTTGGCCATGAGGTACTTCATCACCCGCGACGGGAACAGGTTTTCAAATTCCTGTTTGCGGAAAAGGAAGCTGTGGTCGCGCATCGGTACGGTGAACGGCCGGCGCATCATCAGGTTGGTGGTCATCATCCGCAGGGAGACCGACGGTGTACCGCCCGGTGGCGCGGCCAGGTCGTCGAAGGTCAATGGCGGGTCGTCGGGCCCGGTGCCGCGACCGGCAATGTGGTCGATGAGATCGGTGAGCCAGTCGGTAAGGCCGGGTGTGTCGAAGCCGCGTTGGGTGCTTCCCGGGCATAAACCATAGCCGTTGGCCGGGACTTCGCGCGTGATCCGTCGGTACAGCGTGGATGCCACGGCGACGATACCGATCAGTACGAACAGCCCCGCGCCCCACGCCACGGCGTAGCCGATCGGTGCGCCGGAAAACACGGCGACGACGCCGAACACGACACCCGCTACCAGGCCGATCAACCAGCGCCCGACGAAGCGCCGCACGGCGATGCCCAGCACCCGACCGATCCTTGCGATCCACGAGCCCGGGGCTTGCAGGGCAAGGAAGATATCCAGCAGCGCCGCAAGCCGGGGCGATGGCTGGAACAGGCGCATCAGGTGCCCGCCGATCTGCCTGGGTACCTGGCTCAGGCGCACGAAACCGCCGGAGGCGCGGCCGTACTCCGCAGCGGCCGTTACCGCTGCGGCGATGGCACCGGCCGAGGTGCCACCGATGGAGTTGAAGCGGAAATCCTTGGCCAGCTCAGCTGCGGCCAGCGGGTACACCACGCCGCTGGATACGCCGCCCTTCATCACCAGGTCGCAGATGCGAGTGGGGTGGGTGAAGTCGCTTTGCTGGTACGCATCGGCTTCGGTTGGCATGGCTTGCTCCGCGTCCGGCCTGGAGGATGTTTCCATGTCTTAAGCTTGCCTGTCTTCGGTGTACGGAAGGAAGGCCGTGGGTCACCGATTTGCGTCCGGAAGAAGCGATTGTTGCAACGGCTAGCGCGAAAGCATTGATTCGCTCGCGTCCCATAGGTGACGGGCGCTGCTTTCATCGATGGCGTATGGGAGTACGCCGTTGGCGCCGCTCGTGCGCGCCCTGGCATCGTTGCTCGTGGAGACCTCGCCCTGGTGGATCGGCGAGATGTCGGCATTTTCGGCATAGACGCCGCCCAAGCCATCGAGCTGAGGGCTGACGGCGCACCAGACGCTGGTGGCCGCGCCCTGCGGGACGGTCTTGAGGTTGCGCGATGGGTCCAGGATGGGCTTGCCGTCTTCGTCGATCACGCCGGCGCTCTTGAGGTCTTCGCGTGACATGTGCTTTCCAAGGCCTGTATCGATGATCAGGCCCGGATGCACGGCAAAGGCGCGGATGCCGTTGGCCTGGTAGCGGGCGTCCAGTTCCACGGCGAAGAGAATATTCGCCGTCTTCGACTGCCCGTAGGCTGCCCACGGGTTGTATTCGCGCCGTTCGAAGTGAATGTCGTCGAACACCACCGGGGAATAACGGTGGCCCCACGACGACACCGACACCACCCGCGCACCTTGTGCACGCTGCAGCGCCGGCAGCAGGCCTCGCGTCAACTGGAAGTGGCCAAGGTGATTCGTCGCGAACTGGATTTCGTAACCACGGGCATCGCGTTCGAAGGGCGTTGCCATGATGCCGGCGCTGTTGATCAGCATGTGCAGTGGCTGGCCGGTGGCTACGAAGCGCGATGCGAAGGCGTCGATGGAAGCAGGGTCCGTCAGGTCCATCGGTTCGATGCGGGTATTGCTGATGCCAGCGAGCGTTTGGGCGGCCTTGGTTTCGTTGCGTGTGGGCACGATCACATGGGCGCCGGCATGGGCCAATGCCCTTACGGTTTCTACCCCGATACCGGAATAACCGCCGGTAACGAGGGCGATCTTGCCCGTGAGGTCGATGCCGTGGATGACGTCGGCGGCGGTGGAGGCGGCATCGAAACCGGACTGAATGGGCTTTTGGGGAGAGCGCATCGGGGATCCTGGGTGGGTGGACTATCCTGAAGATAGGGTCTGTGACCCGGACTTTGAATTATTGAAAGTCCGTGATTCTTGCGTAATAGTCCGACCATGGCTTCCGATCCCTTTTCCGACATTCTCTCGCTTACCCAGGCGCGTTCACTGGTGACCGGTGGTTTTACCGCCGGCTCGCGCTGGGCCGTGCGCTTCCATCCGAGCGGCCGGGCAAAATTCTTCGGCGTGGTGCGGGGGTCCTGCTGGCTTTCCATGGAAGGCCGCGAACCGTTGCACCTGGGCGAGGGCGACGTGTTCCTGACATCGGCGGAGAGGCCTTATGCGATGTCGTCGGATCCGGATGAGCTGCCCGTGGATTCGAAGGTCGCTTTCGCGGGGCAGGACGGCGCCATGAAAGTCCTTGGTGAAGGCGATGAATGCCTGCTCATCGGTGGCCACGTCGAACTTGATCCCGTGCGGGGGAATATCCTTCGCGATGTTCTGCCGCCCTTGATCCATGTGCGCGCCGACAAGCCGGAGGCGGCGGCCACGCGCTGGTTGCTGGGTCAGCTGGTGGCCGAGCGGGAGAACGATCCACCGGGCGCGGCATTCGCTTCCGCGCAATTGGCGCAGCTGATGTTGGTGCAGGTGCTTCGCGTGCATCTGGCCACCGGCGACCCGCTGGACACGGGTCTTCTTCGTGCCATCAACGATCCACGCATCGCCCCGGCACTTCGCCTGATGCACGCCGAGCCCGGCCGCGCCTGGCAACTTCCGGACCTCGCAAAAGCCGCGGCGATGTCCCGCACCACGTTCGCCGAGTACTTTAAATCTGTCGCAGGCGTGCCGCCGCTGGCCTATCTGGCCCAATGGCGCATGCGCCTGGCCGAGCGCTCCCTTCGTGAAGAGAACACCCCCATCGCCCGCATCGCCCAATCCCTCGGCTACGGCACCGAAAGCGCCTTCAGCCACGCTTTCAAACGCATCACCGGCATGGCCCCCGGCCAATACCGAAGAGCCGCATTAGGGGTCAGATCACCTTTCGTCGGGCCGGAATCTTCGGGGGTCTGACCACCGATGACGAGGAACAGGGGGGTTCTTAATGACTCTGACCCCTAATAAGGGGAATTTACATGCGTGCTTGCAATGAATGTGATGAAGAGTATTATTGCGTCCATGCTTAAGTTGCCTCCAGACATGGATCCGCTCGCCGCCAACCTGATTGGCGCCATTTTCCCCATCATTAAGGACGGCCAGACCGGCGTGGTCTCGGCCATGGCGGTGTTCGACCTGACGTTTTCGCAGTTCCGGATCTTGTTCGTGCTCGATAGCGAGGGCACGGATCTGGCGGTCAATGAACTGGCGGAGCGCATCTCGCTGTCGTTGCCGGCCGCTGGGCGGGCTGTCGACGCCATGGTGAAGATGGGGCTGGTGTCGCGGCGCGAGGACGACATTGACCGCCGGGTGAAACGCATCGCACTCACGGCAGCTGGATCCGAAGCGCTGGCGCAGATCGCCGACGCTCGCCGGGGCGCTGCGGAGCGTTTTGTCAAAAAACTTAGCGATGAAGAGCGCGCTGCGCTCACTACCGCGGTCGCCACGCTTAGCGACCTCACCCGCAAATACTTCGCTGGCAGCCCATGGGCTACCGGCAACTCCCATTGTTCTCCGGAATCCCCTAAATGAATGCTCCTTCACAGCCCAGTGCCCCGCGGGCACTGGATCGCGCAACCCTGCGCATCGCTGCTGTTGTCGTGCTCGGCAGTTTCATGTCGATCCTCGACACCACCATCGTCAATGTCGCGATCAAGGAATTGTCGCGCTCGTTTGGTACGTCGCTGTCCATTACGCAGTGGGTGTCCACCGGCTACATGCTGGCGCTGGCCACGGTTATTCCCCTCACGGGGTGGGCGGCCGACCGCTTCGGCACCAAGCGCCTGTACATCGGTTCCATCGCCTTGTTCGTGCTGGGGTCCGCCCTGTGCGGCATGGCATGGTCGGCCACCTCGCTGATCGTCTTCCGCGTGCTGCAAGGCTTCGGCGGCGGCATGATCATGCCTGCCGGCATGACGATCCTTTCCCACGCCGCGGGTCGTGATCGCATGGGCCGGATGATGGGTCTGGTGGGCATACCGATGCTGGTGGCGCCGATCGTTGGCCCGATCCTGGGCGGCTGGTTCGTCGACGACATCTCGTGGCGCTGGATATTCTTCGTGAACCTGCCTATCGGTGTCATCGCCTTGTTCGCGGCGTCGCGGATCCTGGAACGTGACGAACCCAAGCCGCACCACGCCCTGGACTGGAGCGGGTTGCTGATGCTCTCGCCGGGCCTGGCCATTTTCGTTTACGGGCTGGCCGAAACGGCCGCCGGTGGCGGCTTCAAATCCCCGGATGCGCTGGGTGGCGTGGTAGTCGGGCTGGCCCTGGTTGCGGCCTTCGTTTGGCATGCAAGGCGCAAAGAGGGTGCATTGATCGACGTGCGCCTGTTCCGGAGCCGGATAGTGGGTGCGGCTGCAGCCACGTCGTTCTTCTTCGGCACGGCATTTTTCGGTTCGGCCTTGTTGCTTCCGCTTTACTTCCAGCTGGTGCGTGGTGAATCCGCTTTGCACGCCGGCCTGTTGCTGGCAGCGCAGGGCCTGGGCGCGATGATATCCATGCCGATTGCCGCGCGCCTGACGGACAAGACCGGCCCCGGCCGCATCGTATTGGTGGGCATGACGCTGGTGGGGCTGGGCCTCATCGGCCTGACGCAGATCCAGAGCGACACACCGCTGTGGATGGTGGAAATCATGCTGCTGCTGATGGGCCTGGGCATGGGCGCAACCATGATGCCGGCGATGACCGCCGCACTGAGCAGCCTGCAACGCCACGAAATCGCCCGAGTCACCAGCGGCATGAACGTGGTGCAGCGCGTGGGCGGGTCGGTGGGCACGGCACTGCTGGCCGTGGTGCTTTCGAAACAGATCGCCGCGCTGATGCCGGCTAACGGTGCCTCCGAAGGCGGTCTTTCCGTGGCACACGCGATCACGCCAGCCATGCACGAAGCGATGCTGCCGGCCCTGGGCCGCGCCTTCGGCCACACGTTTGTCTGGGCGCTGGGCATCATCGCCCTGGGGTTGGTGGCCGCCACCTTCCTGCCGCGCAAGCGCGCCGTGCACGACACCGGCGAAGCATCCGTAGCGACATTGGTCGACTAGCCCTATAAGGGGTCAGAGTCATTTTCCCGCAGCGAGCGCTATAAGGGGTCAGCGCTATAAGGGGTCAGAGTCATTTCCCTAAGCTTGGATGGGGCAATAATGACTCTGACCCCTTATGGTTTCTGATAGGGAAATAATGACTCTGACCCCTTATCGATGACTCTGACCCCTTATCGTTCCTTATGGTTTCACAGCTGTTTGGTGAAGCGTCGCGCTTCGATGCCGTAACCCATGGCGCGGTAGAACTGGTGGGCACCTTCGCGGTGGTTGCCGCTGGTGACTTCGATACGTGAGGCGCCACGGGCGAGGGCCCAGTGCTCGACGGCACGGACAAGGTAGCGACCGATGCCCTGCCGTTCGCGTCCCTGGCGCACCGATAGTGCGGTAATCCGCACCAGTTCCCCGGCTTGATGGAACAGGGGAATCGCGTGCGCGCTGGCCACGCCGGTAAGTGATGAGATTTCGGCACATACCAGCACGATGTCGCGTGGTGATTCCTTGAAGTGGGCGAGGTGGATGGCAATCGCTTCCGAGGTGGTGCCGTAGCCTAGCGACTGCATGCATGCGGCGATTTCGGCTGCATCGCGCACGCATCCGCGGCGCACCAGATGGGTGGAAGTGGCCATGGCTTCGCTCCGCTTTTTTGCGTCGATGTCCTGCAGCGTGTGGGCTCATTGGGGCCGTACAGGGGCGGCGGTGAGGCGCAATGGGCCCGTGTGTGGCCTTTCGCGGGCGGATATCCCGCCGGTCCCTTGAATTCCCGGGATGCAGAATGCCGTGGCGGCCATGTATCGAGCCGGGGGCACTTTATCTTCAAGCGGCAGAAGGGCATTCTTTCCGGTCTCGTAGTGCAGGAAGGGCCGACGATGACGATCCTGGTGACTGGTAGCGCCGGCCACCTCGGTGAAGCGCTGGTGCGCCGCCTTCGTGCGGAGGGCGCGGCAGTCCGCGGCCTGGACATCAAGCCGTCCCCGTTCACCGATGTCGTGGGTTCGATCACCGATCCTGCCGTGGTCGAGCGCGCCATGGACGGAATCGCCGCGGTGTTCCATGCCGCCACGTTGCACAAACCACACGTGGCGACGCATCCCCCGGGCGACTTTGTCGACACCAACATCAACGGCACGCTTGCGTTGCTCGAACGCGCCGTGGCGAACAAGGTAAGCGCCTTTGTCTTCACCAGCACCACCAGTGCCTTCGGTGCTGCACTGACGGCGGGGCAGGACGAGGCCGCATGGATCACCGAGGACGTGCGTCCCGTACCGAAGAATATCTACGGCGTGACCAAGGTTGCCGCCGAGGATCTGTGCGAGCTCTATCATCGCAAGCGGGGGCTACCTGTTGTGGTGCTGCGTACTTCCCGGTTCTTCCCCGAGGATGACGATGATCCGGCGAAGCGGGCGGCATTTGCGCTGGCGAACATGCAGGCGATGGAGTTGTTGTACCGGCGCGTGGACATCGCCGACGTGGTCGACGCGCACCTTGCCGCCGCTACACGCGCCCACGCCATCGGCTATGACCGCTTCATCGTTTCGGCAACCACGCCTTTCAGGCGGGACGAGGCGTACGCGTTGCGGCACCACTTGCCCAACGCCATTGCTGCTCACTTTCCCGATGCCGCTGCCTTGTTCGAAGCCCGAGGCTGGCGCATGTTCCAGGGCATCGACCGCGTTTACGACAATGCCCGCGCCAGGGAATTATTGGCCTGGAAACCGAAGCATGATTTTGCCCACGCACTGGAACGAATCCGTGCAGGCGCGGATTTCCGTAGCGACATGGCAATGGCCGTGGGCGTGAAGGGCTACCACGACGAGACGTTCGATGAAGGCCCGTATCCGGTGGATGCACCTCATTGAATGGCACTGCGAAACCTCACTGGGCTTCGCGAACTGGTTCGGCCACGCACTCGCGCGGCGCTGACCTTTGGCACATGCTCTTGTGGCACTCTGGTTGCAGATTCGACGCCTGCCAAGGGAGCTTTCGATGACACCTTTCATCTGTATCACCTGCGGTACCCAGTACGAACCTTCCGATGCCCCGCCGAGCGAGTGCCCGGTTTGCGTGGACGAGCGGCAGTACGTGGGATGGGACGGCCAAGAGTGGACCACCCACGCGGAACTGCAGGCGAAGAACAAGCTGCGTATCGAGGAAGACAACGGGGTCTTCGCGGTGAGCATGCCGGCCGGTTTCGCCATCCCGCAGCGCGCGATGCATCTTCGTACCGATGCTGGGAATATCCTCTTTGAGTGCGTGAGCATGGTGAATGATCAGGCCGTGCAAGCCTTGCGCGCTCGCGGCGGGGTAGATCGCATCATCATTTCGCACCCGCATTTCTATACATCGATGGTGGAATGGAGCGAGGCACTTGGTGGCGTTCCGATCTTGCTTAACGCTGCCGATCGCGAATGGGTGAAGCGATCATCGCCGCGGATCGAGTTCTGGGAAGGCGATCTCAATGTGCTGTCTCCCGACGTCACGCTTATTCGCACTGGCGGTCATTTCCCCGGTTGCACGGCGTTGCACTGGAAGAAAGGCCCGCGGCCCGGTGGCACGCTGTTCGCCGGCGACACGCCGCAGGTGGTCTTCGACCGCCGGCACGTCACCTTCATGTACAGCTACCCGAACTACATGCCGATGAAGCCGTCGGACGTGCGCGCCATGCGCGAGCGCCTGGCGGGATTTGAGTTCGAGGATGTGTACGGGTACACGTGGGGGCGGAACATCATCGGTGGCGGCCGTGCCGCCGTGGATGCCTCGTTCGATCGTTACCTGGCCGATACCGGTAGTTAGCGACGGTTAGTGGTTGCGGCGATTCAGATAGACCGGATTGCCAAGCAAAATCAGTCTTCCATCCGCGGCGTGTCCTTCGGCACGGATCCAATGAGGTTTGCCATCCCCTTGGATGCGTGCCGTCACCGTGCCCGTCGTTGAGGTGCCGTCGGGCAGGGGCTTGCCATCGAGCAACAGGACGATCTTCGAGCCAGGGGGCGCTTTCATGGTCGCCTGTGCCCTAACGTCGCTACCTGCGGGTGCGGTAAGTTCATCACCCATGCCGGCTTTTGTGTTGCCCACGCTGGCCTCAAGGTCAATCATGCCGTCCGCCGTGCCTTCGGTATCGATGAAGACATGCCCGGCGCGAATACCATCCAGGATGGCCGGCATCGACAACGCCGTGGCGTGCACGACGGTGGTCGGCGTGCCGACGGGAATATCCGGCTCGGTAAGGATCGGCACGGCGCGGTGGTTGTCGCTGCCACCCACGGCCGTGGGCCGGAAGCCCTGCGCCAGTTGATTCTCCCAGAAGGGAATACCTGAATCCGGACGTACCGCGTCGGTACCGTTCACCGCCTCGACGGCCTGCACCAGGTGCATGTCCACGGGCGGTTCGGGTGTCCAGCCGCAGCCCATGCATTTCTCGCCGCTGGGGCGGATGGCGTGGTTGATGGAAACAACGCCATGCAGCGGTGCGACGCTCTTCAACAGGGCGTTCCAGTCCGGAACGGTCTTGCTGCCGACGCGGAAGTCGACTGAGGTTGGCACGCCCCACAGGTTGGCATGGCCCTGGAAGGTGGTGAGTTCGCGGCCGGGAATAAGCAGAAGGTTGTCGAAGTAGGGTTGCAGTTCGCGGATGTCGCTCAGGTGCGAAGAGGTGTTGTGGTCGGTGAGGGCGATGAAGTCGAGCTTGCGCTTGGCCGCCGCTTCCACGGTAAGGAATAACGGGCAGGGCACTTTCACGTGGTTGCCCTGGCTAAGGCAGCTGCCGTCGCTATGTGCCGTGTGCATGTGCAGGTCGCCGCGGTACCAGCCAGGTTGCTTGCGCAATGGCGGGTTTAGCACATCGGGCCCCCACGCGGTGGCGGCATCGCGCGAGAACCACACCTTTGCCGTATAGCTGGCATGTGCATTGGCTCGGATGTTGGGGATACCCAGCAGCAGCGTCCACTTGCCGGGGCGAATCGCCCCGGGCAGGAAGCTTGGCGTGGCGTCGCTGGCTGAGACGGTGAAGATGCGCTTGCTGCCACCCGCCCAGCCGCGGAACCCATCCTGGCCCTTGAAACCATCCGGGCCGAGCAGCCCCAGGTCGATCGTGGTGTGGTCTTCCTTGCCCGTGGCCTCGAAGGCGATGGTGATGCGGGTGACGCCGGCGGGAACGTCGAAGGTGACGTTCCTATAGGTGTGGTTGTCCTTACCGGTAATTTCCCCGTGCAGTGTGAGGTCGCTCTTGTCTTCGGCCCTCGACGGCACGGGCGCAAACAGCAACCCGGCCACCAGGGCGATAGCAGCAATTCGCAGGTCCACCGTCAGAACCGGTACATGGCGGCAAGGCGGAAGCTACGCCCCAACAGCGGGCGGGCGATGAAGGTATTGGCACCGGCATCGGCGCTTGCCAACTCGCCAGCGCGCGGGTTGCCCTCGGTCAGGCCGAGTGAATTATTCAGGTTATCCGCATAGAAGAATGTCGACAGGGCTGGCGTCCAGTCGTAGCGGGCGCTGAAACCTACTGTCTTGTACGAAGGCAATACCACGGAGTTGGCGGTGTCGACGAAGCGCTTGCCTTCGTATTCGTAGGACACCTGCAAACGCAGGCGGCCATCGAGCAGGTTCACGCCGGGCACGATGCGATAGCTTACCTTGGGCACCCGGATCAGCTGGTCGTCCTCGTAGTCGCGCAGCACCGGCGCGCCGGCCACCACTTCCGTATAGCGCAGGCCCTTGTACTTCGGCTGCTGCAGGGTGGCGTTGAACTGCACGTCGAACATCTTGCTGGGATAGAGCGTGCCTTCCAGTTCCAGGCCGTAGGTCTTGGTATCGGCGTAGCCCGTTTGCGCGGTGGAAGCCTGGGAGTTCGGGTCGAAGACGTAGTTGCTGAACTGCACGTCGTTGTACTTGGTGCCGAAGGCCGTGGCGTAGAGGTCCACGTAACGATCGCTGTACTTGTAGCCCGCCTCGCCCAGCTTCATCGTCTGGATGATCGGCACGGCCGTTGGGCTGGTGATGTACGAGCTCAACGACGGCAGGCGGAAGGTCGACGTATAGCGGGCGAACAGGCCCTGGTGCTCGTCGAACTGGTAGTTGGCGCCGAGCGTCCAGCCAAGCTTGTGGAAGCTGTGGTCGTAGTGGGCGTAGTTGCCGTTGCCGGTGGAAATGTTCGAATCGGCAAGGGTACCCAGGTTCACGGTCTGTTTCAGCTCCGTGTAGCCCTTGGTGTTCACCTTCTCCCAACGCGCACCACCATCGATGCGCAGCTTGTCCGTTACCTGCCATTCGTCCGACGCGTAGAAGGCGTTGGTCGAGGATCGCCCGTTGGCGTGCTCCCACTCGTAACCATTGCGGTAGATGCCGTCTTCGGTGAGCGTGCCCACCGGGGCGCCGGCGGCATTGAGCGCGATAAGGTCGAGTACGCGGGCGTTATTCTGTGCGTCGAGCAGCACCGTGGAGGAATAACGGTCAAAGCGCTGGCTGAAGTTGGCCAGGTAGTAGCCCAGGCTGATGTCGTGCGTCTGGTCGCCGAACTCGAACTTGCGAAGCAGGCGCGTGTCGTTGATCAGTTCCTTTACCGGCATGGTCACGCCGCGTGCGCCACCGAGCACCACCAGGCCATTGCCGTTCTGGTTGGCGGTGTCGAACACCTGGCCGTTGTCGTGGTAACGGAACTGCAGGGCGGTGGCGCCCGGGTAACCAGCGAGCTGCTTGAGGTTGTTCGAATCGGTAAGGAACGAGCTTGCGCTTTGCAGTGCATTGGGGAACACGCCGTTGCGCGTGGTATCGGTGTCGCTGTAGCGAAGGCTCTCGGCAAGCTTCCAGTCATCGCCCAGGTCAAGGTTGAACTTGGCCGTGTACTGGGTGCGCTTGACGTGCGTGCCTTCGCTATTGTCGAAGTCGTACGGGCTGCCATCGCCCTCGCGCAGCACCAGGTGCTCGGTTTCGGGGCCGGCCAGGGTGCCGTAGTTGCCGTTGAAGCCAGGCACGGCGCGGATGTCGCCATTGCTGTTGGTGCGCATGGGGATGCCAAGGTACAGCGCCACCTTGTCGTCCAGGTGCTTGACGTCGAAGCTGAAGTCGCCACCTTCGAATTCCTTCGACAGCACGGCGCGCAACTGGCCGCCCTTGTCTGCGTCGAACCCCGTGCGGCGGATGCCGTCGTCGACGCGCCAGAAGCCGCCGACACCAAGCTTCCAGCCCTGGCCCACTGGTGTGCCATACCAGAAATCGGCACGGTTCAGGCCATAGTTGCCCACCGTGTACTTGATCAGGCCATCAGGGGTATCGCCGACCTTGCGGGGGATGAAGTTGATCGCGCCGGCCGGTGCGTTGGAATAGAACACCGACGAAGGGCCACCACGGACCACTTCGATGCGCTCGATGGTCTCGTCCAGGCGAAAGGCCTGGTCGGCATTGAGGTAGCCCAGGGCCGGGTCGTGCTGCACGGGGATGCCATCTTCGAGCAGGGTCACCGAACCGTAGCCATCGACGGGAATACCGCGGGCGCGGATGTTGCCGCTCGCCTCGCCGCCGGATGCTTCCACCCAGAAGCCAGGAACCGATTTCACCGCTTCGGTGACGCTGGTGGGTGCCTGCATGCGCAGGCGGTCCTCATCGATGGTGGTGACGGAATAGCTTGTTTCGGCTTTGGTGCGGGTATCCACGCCCGAACGCGCGGTTACAACGACGTTCTCCAGCGAGGTCGCTTTCTTCTCGGGGGGAGTTTGATTGTCGGCGGCAGTTGACTGGTCTTGTGCGAAAGCTGGAAGGGCAAGTGCCCCCACCGTGGTGAACAGGGCGACGCGAAGGGCGCGGCGCAGGATCAGGGAAGACATGTCGTGGACGACTCCGGTAGGGAACGAAGGCGGCAACGGGAGGGTTCACACCGTGGGGACGGCGTTACGGGTGATTGCATGCCGCGGCACCCTCCCGGGCTCGCAAGACATTCAACGTAAGAAATCCAGGTTACGCAGCCACGCCACCGGCGTGACGATTAAGTTTCAATCGTGATAAACCGCACTAAATGAGACATTAAGGCTTCGCACCATCATTTTTTGCCAAACAGTTCGCAAAAAATTCCGATGCAGTGCAACACAGCAACCATTAGGGGTCAGAGTCATTTATCGCCGCTACGGACTGCCACGTCCCTGGTGAGGTGTGCTGGTTGTGACATTGATATGACTCTGACCCCTTATTGAGCACTGACCCCTTATGGGCGGCGGGAAGCGCAAGAAATTACATCCATGACCATCGGCATGTTTGGACGTCTAAACGTTCAAATGAGAACTGGCTCATGTTTCTTCCCGACGATCGGCGGATAGTGCAGTGCACTGAACGCCCCGTGCTTGCAGTGCCAGGGGGAGCCTTTCGGGGGGCTCAGGTGTTGTATCCATCCAACGCTTAGGGAGATCCTCCATGTCACGCAGGGCAAGCATCTGGCTCGCAATAGCGGGCCTGACGACAAGTTGCGCGCTGATTCCGGCGACGCAGGCAAAGACGTTCGACATCACCGCGCACACATTGGCGAAAGTGGCCACGCCGCAGCTCACCAAAAGCATCGACAACACCAGCCTGGCACGCGTGCCCGGTTCCATGCCCCGCCAGGCGCTGGCGAAATACGATCAGGGCGCGCTACCGGCCAACCAGGCGATCAGTAATATCACCCTGGTCCTGAAACGCAGCGATGATCGGGAAAAGGCGTTCCGCAGCTACCTGCATGACCTTAATAACCCGGCTTCGCCGAATTTCCATCACTGGCTGAGCGAAGAGCAGATCGGCGAGAAGTTCGGGCCGGCGACAGAGGATGTATCGAAGGTGACACAGTGGTTGTCATCACAGGGCCTGAAGGTGACCAGGGCCACGCCCGACCGCATGATGGTGTTCTTTTCAGGTACCCCGGCCGCGTTGAACAAGGCCTTCCATACCAGCCTGCACAGGTACACGGTGGACGGCGAGGAACATTTCGCCAACAGTTCCGAGCAACAGATCCCGGCGGCTCTGACGCCTGTAGTGAAGGGCGTGGCATCGCTGCATAACTTCTTCCCCAAGCCCCAGCACACGGCGATCGGCAAACTGGCGCTCAATCGGAAAACCGGCAAGTGGGGTAAGGCGGCATCGAAGGTGGCGCCGCAGTTCACGGTGCCACCGGGCACGGTGGATCCGAACACCACCTATGACATGGTGCCGGCGGACTTCAACGAGGTCTATAACGTCAATGGCCTGTGGGGCCGTGGCACACCCATTCGTGGCGCCGGCCAGACCGTGGCCGTGCTCGAACGCACCAACGTGCAGCCGCAGGACGTGGCGAACTTCCGCAAGGCCTTCCTGCCCGCCGACGCGACAGGCGTGGTGGCGTATGTGCATCCGGGCGACGGCCACGGCGACGTGTGCGCCGATCCAGGCATCAATGGGGACGAGGGCGAGGCAGCACTCGACGCGGAGTGGGCCGGCGCTGCAGCACCCGATGCGAACATCCTGCTGGCTTCGTGCGCCGACAACATAAACGCGCTCGGCGCTACCTTCGGCGCCTTCACCGCCGCTGCCGAGTTGCTCGGCGGCACCGGGCAGGGTGGTTTGCCAGCCCCGACCATCTGGAGCCTGAGCTACGGTTCGTGCGAGATGGCCGATGAAGGCGATGCCGGCCTTGCCGACATCTTCTGGTCGGAAGCCGCGGCTGAAGGCGTGACGGTGTTCGTCTCCACCGGTGATGGCGGTTCCACCCAATGCGATCAGGGCGGCTTGTTCGCATCCCAGGGTGGTGCGGAAGTGAACGGCATGGCGGCATCGACCTCGGCCGTGGCCGTGGGCGGCACCGATTTCAACGACCGCGACCACCTTGCCGACTACTGGACCAGCAGCAACCTGCCGCTGTACCAGTCGGCGATCAGCTATATCCCTGAAATGGCCTGGAACAACAGCTGCGCATCCAGCCACCTGTACACGCTGCTCGGCTACAAGGATGGCGTGACCGCCTGTAACGACAGCGTCGGTCGTGGCGAGGACTTCCTGCAGATAGGCGGCGGTGGCGGTGGTGCCAGCACGTTGTTCGCCCAACCCGAATCGCAGGTGGGCATCTATGGTTCCTTCAACCACACCTCGCGCACCTTGCCTGATATTTCCCTGTTCTCGGCGAACGGGATTTTCAGCCATGCTTTGGTGTTCTGCATGTCCGACGCCAACGAAGGCGGTACGGCCTGCGACTTCACCAACCCGGACAACGTGTTCGCCAACAGTGCCGGCGGCACTTCATTCGCGGCACCGGCCATGGCTGGCGTGCAGGCCCTGGTAAACCAGGTAGCCGGCGAGCGCAGCGGCAATATCCTGCCGGCCGTCTACACCATTGCCGCGCGCGAGTTCGGCACGGTGGGATCACCCAATGCCAAGGACGTGACCGATTGCAATTCCACCAACGGCGCCGGTGTCGGTAGTGCCTGCGTGTTCAACAATGTTACCGAAGGTGACATCGTGCAGCCGTGCTGGTCCGGCTCGGTGAATTGCGATAGTGGCCGGAACCTCGGCAACACTTTCGGCATCGTCGACGGTGGCAATCCGACCAGCCAGAAGCTGGT
Source organism: Pinirhizobacter sp. (assembly GCF_036499745.1). Taxonomy (NCBI): domain Bacteria; kingdom Pseudomonadati; phylum Pseudomonadota; class Gammaproteobacteria; order Lysobacterales; family Rhodanobacteraceae; genus Pinirhizobacter; species Pinirhizobacter sp. Next base: position 47,285 of record NZ_DASYDG010000002.1, on the reverse strand, counting down.
GCCGGCATGGAAGACCAATCCGGGTTATAGCCTTGCCACGGGCCTGGGTTCGATCAACGCGGCGAATTTCGCCGATGCGGTGGCAGCTTATGCAGCACCGTACAAGCGCGGGTACACCGTGCCGTACGATTTCCTTTCGCTGGGGGATGTCTTCACCAATGATGGCTATAGCGACGTGATCACGATGGATCCGGTAAAGGGCCAGTTGCGCAGCATTGCCATGAAAGGCGCCGTTGAGCTTTACGAAGTAACGCAACCGACGGATGTGGGCGCTTCGGTCGGCGCGGTGGGTGATTTCGTGCCGGGCCTGGATGTTTTGTCACTGAAGTCCGGCGAGGTGGTACTGGTGGAGCCGGACAACAGGCTGCACGTTTGGGTGTCCACGGCCAATGGCGGGTTCTTCCCGTTTACCGTGTCCAATCCCGTGCCGACGACATGGAAGCTCATCGGTGGCGGCGTCAACGATGCCAGTGGCAACCAAAAGCTGTTGTTCTTCGATACGCAGAGTTCCCAGCTGTACTGGTGGACGCTGGATCTTGACCAGACCACGTTGAACGACATCATCGTGACCAACGTGTCCGCACCGGTCGACGGTATCGAAGGCGCCACGCCGACGCTCGCCGACACCAATAACGACGGCTACAGCGATATCGTCTGGACAAGCCCAAGCGATAACAGCGTGAATCTGTGGATCAGCAACCAGCAAGGCGGTTACGTTGCGCATCGCCTGGCCGACCACCCGGCGGGCTTCTCGCTGTTTGGCACGGCCGATGTCAACGGCGATGGCACCACGGACCTGATCTGGTCTGACCCGACCACCAGCCAGGTGGCCTGGTGGACCTTGAGCGGGTTCAAGGTGGTTACACAGAAAGCCAAGGCCGTGCCGGCGGGTCTGAACCTGGTATCAATCGCCGACTACGACGGCGACGGCGTGGCCGATCTTCTGTTCCAGAACGCAGCAGGCAAGCTGGTCGACTGGCAGGGAACGGGCACGAACTTCCAGTCCACCAAGGTCGCCGATGCCTTTGGCAAGGCGGTAGTGGTGCCGGCTGGGCAGGTCGTGCAGGCCGGTCGCATCCAGGGCGGCAGGCGCCTAGTCGTGACCAGCACCAGCGCGTCACTCTAGGTTGGGAAAAATCAGGGGCCGGGCTTACCCGGCCCCTGTCTTGTCTGGCTCATCCCGGCGGCGTGAGAAGCCCGATGCCGCTGCCGACCAGCTCCAGGCTGTCAGGAGGCCATGCCTTCCGGGCCTTGCGGCGTGAGGTACCCAGGCGTCTAATAATCCCATGACCACGCTTCACGCCGCCGCTCACCGTACCGCAGCCGCCTTCCGCGGCCTGGGCCGCGTTGCGCTGATCGTGCTGGTCTGGGCGCTGGTCGCGGGCATGGCCACCATGGGTGGTTTCGCCTCGATCATGTTCGCGCCGCTTCGCGCGCTGCAATAAATCCCCCCGGCAACGCCGTTTAAGTTCCAGCCAGCTACGGAGCCTGCATCCGCGTAACCTTCTGCGGCTGACATCTCCGGTTTTCCCCTCATGACTGAATTTCCACCCGGTCCGCACACCCGTGCGGCGGTTCCGCTCGCCCCGTCGCTGGATCCGACCCTTGCTGCTGCTCACATGCCGCGCCAGTTCCGGCCGCTGGACTGGCGTGTGGCCTGGATCGCCGGTACGGGCATCGTCTTGGCGGCCCTGGTGGCGCTGGTGGCCCAGTGGCTTACCGGGCTGATCGGCCTGGTCACCAACCTGGTTTACTACGGGCGCATCAGCACCGACTTCACCAGCCCCGCCCATAACACCCTTGGTGTATGGGCTATCGGCATACCGGTGCTGGGCGGCCTGGTGGTGGGTTTGATGGCGCGTTTCGGCTCACGCGCCATTCGCGGCCACGGCATTCCCGAAGCCATGGAGCAGGTGCTGCGCAACGACAGCCGCATCCCGCCGATCATCACCTGGTTGAAGCCGGTGTCGTCCGCGGTGGCCATCGGCACCGGCGGCCCGTTCGGTGCGGAAGGCCCGATCATCGCCACTGGCGGTGCGCTCGGTTCGCTGCTTGGCCAATGGCTGCATGTCACCGCCGACGAACGCAAGACACTGCTTGCCGCGGGTGCCGCAGCCGGTATGGCGGCGGTGTTCGCCGCGCCCGTGGCGGCCGTACTGCTGGCGGTGGAATTGCTGTTGTTCGAACGCCGCGCCCGTTCGCTGATCCCGGTGGCCCTGGCCGCCATGGTGGGCGCGGGCATGCACGTGTACTTCGACGGCGCGGGCGCGGTATTCCCCATGCCGACCGTGCAGTCGGCCAGCCTCGTCGCACTTGCCACCTATGTCGCGCTCGGCGCGCTGGTGGGCGTGGCGAGCGTGGGCGTTACACGCCTTTCCTATGGCATCGAGGATGCCTTCGAGCGCCTGCCCATCCACTGGATGTGGTGGCCGGCCATCGGCGGACTGGTGGTGGGTATCGTGGGCTATTTCATGCCGCGCACGCTCGGCGTGGGCTACGACAACATTTCCCTGGTGCTCAGCGGCGGCATCGGCATGGGCGCCATGCTCGCGCTTTGCCTGATGAAACTGCTGTCGTGGTCGGTGGCGCTGGGCAGTGGTACATCCGGTGGCACGCTGGCGCCACTGTTCACCATCGGTGGTGCACTGGGCGGTGCGATAGGCATCGCGCTTGCCACCTATGTGCCGTGGCTGGGCGTGGATCCGAAACTGGCAGCCCTCGTCTGCATGGCCGCGATGTTCGCCGGTGCATCGCGGGCGTTCCTTACTGCCGTGGTGTTTTCGTTCGAAACCACCCAGCAGACCCATGGCCTGCTGCCCTTGCTCGGTGGATGCGCCGCGGCCTTCCTGGTATCCGGGCTGATGATGCGCAACACCATCATGACCGAGAAGATCGTGCGTCGCGGCGTACGTGTGCCGTCGGAATACAGCGCCGACTTCCTGGACCAGGTTCATGTGGGCGACGCCTGCTCACGCGATGTAGTGAGTCTCAAGGCCGGCCAGACATTGGGTGAAGTCCGCCAATGGCTTGCCACCGGTGGCAAGAAGGCCTCGCACCAGGGCTTCCCCATCCTTGGTAACCAGGGGGGCGAACTACTGGGCGTGCTCACGCGGCGCGACCTGTTCGATCCGGCGCGGCCAGACGAAGTGACGCTGGACACGTTGTTGCGGCGTCCACCGCTGGTGGTGCGTGCGGATCACTCGCTGCGCGAAGCCGCCGACCACATGGTGGAAGCCGGGGTGGGGCGGCTCATCGTCGTCGACCCGCGCGTTCCGATGAAAATGCTGGGTATCATCACGCGTGGCGACCTCCTGGCCGCCCATGCGCACCGCTTGCGTTCGGCACGCGAGGCGTCGCGGCATTTCCGTTTCCGGGAGCGCAAGCAACGATGACATCGAAGGCCCTGCCAACCGACAAGCCCGCCCAGCCTTCGTGCCCGGTTTGCCACGGTACCGGCGAGGTGGTGGTGATCGACGAGGAAGTGGGCTGCCACGTGCCCATGCCGTGCTGGGCCTGCCAGGATGGCCCGATGCCGCCGGAGGGTTATGATCGTCGTCCGATCAAGGACGGCCCATGAAAAACATCCGGGGAAAGACGATCCTCATTACCGGTGCAGCGATGGGCATGGGGCGTCTTTACGCCGAGCGTGCGGTGAGCGAGGGTGCCGCCGTGGTGATCCTCTGGGATATCAACCAGGAGGAGCTTGAGCGCACGGTGCTTGCGCTGAAGGATGCCGGCGTTCGGTTGGCGCCCTATCTTGTGGATATCGGCAGCCTTGACGCCATCGTTGCGGCGTCCGACCGCGTGCGCAAGGACGTCGGCGATCCGGACATCATCATCAACAATGCCGGCATTGTGCGTGGGAAGTACTTCTGGGAGCACACCGCTGCCGATACGCGCCTGACCATGGAAATCAACGCGCTGGCTCCGATGTACATCACCGCCGGGTTCCTTCCGGCGATGATGGCAAGCAGGCGCGAATGCCGCATCGTCACCATCGCCTCGGCGGCGGGCACGGTGTCCAATCCACGCATGAGCGTCTATTGCGCCTCGAAGTGGGCTGCCGTGGGCTGGAGCGATTCCCTTCGACTGGAATTGATCCAGGCTGGGCATGATCATGTAAAGGTCACGACCGTGTGCCCCGGCTATGTCTCCACCGGCATGTTCGAAGGCGCGCGCGGTCCGCTGATGACGCCGGTGATGAAGCCGAACTACGTGGTGGACCGTGTCTGGCGCGCCATGCTGGCCGGTCGGCCCCTGTTGATGTTGCCCTGGACGGTAACCTTGGGGAAAATCGCGAAGGGCATACTGCCGCTGCGCGCATGGGATTGGGTCGCCGACCACGTCTTTGGCGTGTATCACACGATGGATCGCTTCAAGGGGCGTTAGATGCGCAAGAAAATCATCCTGGGCGTGGTCGTCCTGCTGGTGCTGTTCGTGCTGTACTTTGCCTACATGATGGTCGCCGTGCGCGGCACGTTCGCGCCGATCATTCCTGCCGACAAGGCAGGCGGCGACGCTGTGACCGCTGGTGCCGAAGGCCACCGCATCGTTGGCCGCATGCACCTTGAGGGCCAACTCAATCCATCGGCTCCGCTGGTGGTGATCCTGCACGGCGATGCACCGTTCGCTCATCCGCGCTACCAGTACGGCGTGGCGGCGGACATCGCCAATGCGGCGCCTGGTGCGCGCGTGGTGGCGCTGATACGCCCGGGATACACCGATGCCTACGGTGCGCATTCCGATGGCGAGCATGGGTCGACCTCGGGAGATAACTACACGCCCGAAGCGGTGAAGGACCTGGCCGACGCCATCGCCGAGCTCAAGACACGCTTCCATGCGCCCTCCGTGCTGCTGCTGGGGCATTCCGGCGGCGCCACGATGGCGGCGAACATCGCCGCGCTTAGCCCGGGACTGGTGCAGCATGTGTACCTGGCCGCGTGCCCCTGCGACGTGCCGCCCTTCCGCAAGCACATGGCCAAGCTGCAAACGAGCCCTGTATGGCTGTTTCCCGTCCGCAGCCTGTCACCGCTGCAGACGCTCGACCAGATGAAGCCCGGCGTGGCCATTACCGCGATTTCAGGCTCGGACGATCCACTGGCTTTGCCCGTGTACGCGCGTGACTACGTGGCCAAGGCCAAGGCACGCGGTTTCGATGCGTCGATGTTGATCATCCCCGGCAAGGGTCATGAAATCCTGGACGAAGGCGTAGTGATCAAGGCCGTGGCTGACGATGCTAAAGCTCGAATGTCGCCAGCACCGGAAAATGGTCCGACGGATATCGCCCATCCTTCGACGTCGTGACCGTTTCCACGCTGAGCGGCTTCACGCCGCGGTAGAAGATCCAGTCGATGCGCCGGTCGGGAACCCCGGTGAAGTTCTGGAAGGTTTTATCCGGGCCGCTTCGGGAAGGTGCCGTGTCCCAGGCGTCCTTCAGCTTCGCCGCCACGACCGCATGCACCTGGCTTTCCGGCCCGGTATTGAAATCGCCGGTAAGAATGAACGGGATATTCTTCGGCAGCGCCTGCATGCGCTTCATGATCAGGGTGACGCCCTTCAGGCGGGCGTCTTCATCCTGCGTGCGATAGGGCAGGTGGGTGTCGTAGAGGTAGAACTTCTTGCCGTCGCTCAGGCGCTGGAACAGGGCCCATGTCACCATGCGCGGTAATGGATGGCCCCAGGTGATGCTGCCCGCCACGTCCGGCGTATCGGACAGCCAGAAATTACCTGATTGAAGCACCTTCAGGCGGTCTTTGCGGTAGAACACGCCCATGTGCTCGTCGCTGTCGTCACCGGTGCGGCCCCGGCCGAACCAGGTGTACTGCGGCAGGCGCTGCACGGTGTCATCGCCCTGCAGCTTGAACAGCTCTTGCGTGCCGAAGACGTCCGGATCGGCCTTGCGCACGGTATCGGCGAAGAGGTCGCGTCGCGCTTCCCAGCGGTTGGGTCCGTCCGACGCCACCGGAAGGCGCACATTGAAAGTCATCACCTTCAACGGTTCGGCATGAAGCGCGGGAATAAAGGCAAGCAGTACCGCCAGAAAGGCTACGCGCATGGATTCACCGCCCGTGGTGGAAGTTATTGTTCACCCCTTCCACCGAGATGCTGACTCCCCCGGTGGGATGATCGCAGCTGCCGAAGGCCTGCGACAGGGTAACGCCGCCGCCCTGGTAACTGCCGCCGCGGATATGGCTGCCGCCCACCACGCCGGTCTCGATACTGCCGTGTACCTGCGGCTGGTTGTAGGTGGCATCGTCGCAGCGATCGACAGGGGTCTCGTCGGCCACGGCCATGCGTCCGCTGTGGTCGCCGTAGTACGTGCCCGGGGGATCCTTCGCGTGCACGGCGGCATTGGCGTTGGCCGAGGTCGAGGCACTGGCCGGCGCCGTGGCCGAAGAGGCCGGGATGTCCGAAGGCGGCAGCTTGAGGTTCAGTGGCTTGTTCGCGGACTGCGCGGCAGCCGCCGTGGAGAGGCAGAAGGCGAAGGCGGCGAGGAACGGGGAAACTTTCATGAGGGGGCTCCGCAGGATGCCGCTATTAACGCACCGACCAGCGGGGCGTGCACGTGAACACGTTGGACGGCATTCAGGACGGGGAGTTCCGCGGGCGTCCGGGGCCGGAAGCTGGCACGATGTCCCGCAAGATCCCGCCTCCGGGATCCTTCGGAGAGCGCCATGGGCCAGGCAGCGGGCAAGGTGGGACGGGTTTTGGCGGCATCGTGCCTTGCCTTGGCGGCATGGCCCACGGGCGGAGCACACGCACAATCGGCAACGCTGCCGTTCAGTGGCCCGGATCGTCCCTATTACCGCTACGCCAGCGAACTTGAGCACGCGCTTGAACTTTCCATGCAGGCAGCGCCCACGGCCGATGGTGGGGACGGTGTGGCCATGGCCTATGTGCAGGGCGTGGCTGATGCCGTGCAGGGGACGACAGCCTGCCCGACTCCCGCGCAGCGCTCGGGCGAGTTGATACGCGTGGTCCAGGCCTACTTTGCCGCCAATCCAGGGCTGGGCGCGCAGCCCGCGGCCGCCGTGGTGCGCGACGCATTGCGCCGTGCCTACCCCTGCAAGGGTCGTTGAGCACCGTTGCCTCTGGCCGTGGCGGCGTGCCCGCCGCGCTGCTATGGTCGGCGGCAATCTATCCAGGGGGCAACCGGGCATGGTCATGAACCGTCGGGAATTCCTGTATTCGGCCGTGGCCGGCAGTGCGCTCGCCGGGCTGGGCCTGCCAGCCGCTGCCTTTGCCGCCACCCGGGCTGATCCGGACCATATCGACCATGCGGTGGTGCTTCGCGGGGACAATGTCCCGCGCTACAACCGCGATACGGTGGCGCATCTGGACAAGCTCCTGGCCGCGCGGCCCAGCCCGCCCGGCAGCGGGCATGAGGTGGTCACCGACAGCTACCTGCAGCACGGCGCGGTCGAGGAACTGGAGCAGCACTTCGCCACCCTCCTTGGCAAGGAAGACGCAGTCTTCATGCCCACGGGCACGCTGGCCAACCACATTGCCATCCGGGTGCTTTGCGGCGAGCATCGCCACGCGCTGGTGCAGCGCGAAAGCCATGTCTACCGTGACGAAGCCGATACGGTCACCACGCTCAGCGGCATCAACCTGGTGCCGCTGGCCGAAGGCAAGGCGTCGCCGACCATGGATGAAGTGAACAAGTCCATCGACGATGCCGAGCATGGCCCGTATCCGATCAAGGTCGGTGCGATATCGCTCGAATCGCCAGTGCGCCGTTGCGACGGCGAGATGGTGCCGTACGAGTTGGCCCAGCAGATATCCGCCACCGCGCACGCCAAGGGCATCGGCATGCACCTGGACGGTGCGCGGCTGCTGCTCAATATCGGCGCCGACGGGTTCACGGTGCAAAAATACACGGCGCTCTTCGACACCGTGTATGTCTCGCTTTATAAGTATCTGGGCGCTCCCTTTGGCGCCGTGCTGGCGGGAAACAGGGCGCAGATGGCCCAGGCGCGCGAGTTGCGCCATCTCTTTGGTGGACTGATCTATCACGGCTGGATGCCGGCACTGCTGGCGCTGGACACCTTGCAGGGATTCCCCGAGCGCTTCTCGAAGGTGCGGCAGGCTGGCGAGAAGCTTTTGGCCGCGCTTGGTTCCATCGACGGCTATACAGTTCAGCGTGTACCCAACGGCACCAACATCCACTTTCTGGCCGTGGCGCCTGCGCGCCAGGCCGGGCTTGCCGAGCGGCTCAAAAAGCAGGATATCCTGGTTGGCGGGCTGCGGGATGGTCGCCTGATGCTGACATTCAACGAGACGCTCGTTCGCCGTAGTCCTGAGGCGATCGCGCGGGCATTCGCGGGCTGATGCCATGACCCTGAGCGATATCGTTCTTATCGTGGTGGTGGTTGGGGTGATCGGCGCCGTCATCAGGTTCTGGCCCAAGAAGATGCCGAAGGAGCGGGCGTTTCGGTGCAAGCGTTGCCACGCCGTTACGACCCACACGAGCCGCACCATCGAGGCATGGCGGAGCGGAAAAACGCAGTTCTACTGCGACGCCTGCCACAGCACCTGGCATGTCAATCGCACGTCAGCCCATGGCCATCACGTGCGTGCCCGTGCCGGCGGCGCCAGAGGCAAAGGTGGTTGTTTCGCCATGGTTGTCGGCCTGGTGGTGCTTCCCGTACTGGCCGTCACGGCCTTGCTCGTTCGATGGGCCTGAAAGCCTGGGGCGGCTGATATCAGCCCGCCGTGCCTGCTGTCTTTGGAAGAAGCGCGAGGGACAGTGCGTCTTCCCACGTTTTGATCCGCGCGGTATCGCGTTCCAGTTGTACCGTTGCGCGCGTGAGTTCGAATAACGAAGGGCCATGCGCCACCCCTCGGCTGGCGCGTAAGACAAGGAAATCGCGTTGCACGCTTGCCACGTCAACGTCTTCGCGCCAGTTTTCGAAACGGCGAAGGATGTCGCTGCCCGCCGGATGGGCCTGGAACATCAACTCACGCAGGCGGCCCAGTTGCCGGCGGAGGTCCCGTGGCTCAAGCGAGGGCGTCTCGCCGGCAGATGCCATCGCGTACGACCGGATGCAACGCCGAAGCGCAACCTGCAGCTGCACCGCGTAGCCTGTGAGAACCTCGAGGGCGCGGTGGACTTCCGTGTCATTGGGCGAGTACATGATAAATCCTAGCGAACAATTACTGACATCTGCTGCTTGAATAGACGCTCTGGGATGTAATCCAGATAACCGCTGTTAATGGCTTGATCAATGAGCTCATATTGAGAAGTGGCAGAAAATTTGTGCCGCAACGTCGCTACATGCTGTTCTATGGTCCGTGGCGACAAATCCAGAAGGACAGCAATGTCTTTCACCCGTTTCCCTCGAATCAGGAAAAACAGGACTTCCGCTTCGCGAGGGCTAAGGTCAACCGATCCGGCCTGATCGCCCACCAGATAACTGACTTGTCCTTCCCGCCCGGCTCCTGCTCGAATCCGACCCAGAAGCGAGCCGAGTTCCAACGTACGAGCGGACGTGATATCCATGCCATGGAAGATCGTTCCAATGATCTCTCCTTGCTGAATCAAGGGGGTCTTCGTGAAGAGATAGGCACACCATTCGCCGCCGGCAAAAGGATGGATATCCAGGATCTTCAGTGGCTTTGTACTCACCATGACCTCCTTGTCCTGCGCCTGGAACAAGCCCGCGCAGGCTGCCGTATCGCAAGGCGTATCGAAGTCGGTACTCCCAATCATATCCTGGTGTTGCTTGACACCAACTGCCTTCGCATACGCAGGATTGGCGTACATGAAAACCGAGTTTTCATCCTTGCAGCCCCATAGCCCAGGCATCTGGTCGAACAGCATGCGCAGTGAGGGATCTACCACACGCGTCATGACACTTCCTCTGAAGAAGAAGGAGACGGAACGACTCGATCTTCACTTAGGTGCTGGGGTGGACACGCGAACAAAAGGACCAGTGGCTGCGTACCGGTATTGACCAGTTGATGGACCGTTCCCGGTGGGATGTTGAATACATCGCCGTGCTCAACCTGGACTTTTGCTACGTCTGCGGCACTGTCGGGTTGCCAGGTTCTGATCACCCCCTTACCGCTGAAGATGATGTAAAGCTCATCGCCTTGGCGGTGGTAGTGCGGAGTTACCGATTTTCCTGGCGCGATCTCGGTCGCGTAGTACGAGCGAGTGGCATCTTCCAGCACGGTCGCTATGCGAATGCCAACGGCGGGATCGTGAACCACTTGGCTGGACAACTTCTGAAGGGCGTTACAGGCCGCGATCGGCGCGGCGCGAAAATTTGAAATTGCTTTCAAAATTCATCCTGTTTGACTGCTTGAAGGGTGGTGCTCGCCCTACTATCCATAGAAGAGCGCGCCCTGCCTATCCGTAGAAACTACGGATGAAAGATCACATCGATACTGATGGGTTGGCAGCAGGCCTTGTGCGCAACGCGGTAACGCCGGGTGCGCATGTGACGAACACGCGCTTTATGTCGTTGCGGGGCAATGGAAAAAATTGGGGATCAGAGCGACAGGTCTCGTTGTCTCACCCATACGACGCGGTCCCATCGACCAGCTTCCAGCGGAAGAAACGGGTATGCGCCAATTCGAGCATCTCTTCATCATCCCGCGTGTCGCCATACGCATACACATGTTCGAACAATTCCATGTCGTAGCGTTCGTTGATTCGCCGGCGCTTTTCTTCGCCGACACACTGGGCTTCCCGGTAACGGCCGGTCAGAACGCCGTCACGCTCTTCCAGGCGCGAGCAGATCAGTTCCAATCCCTGATCCCGGCACCAATACTCCAGGTAGATGTCGAGGGCACCAGAGACTACAACTACTTCGTCACCTCGCTCCTGGTGCCAGCGGATGCGAGCCAGAGCCATCGGACGAATCGACCCGGGGACCACCTCGGTGCAAAAAGTGCGTGCCTTCGCGCTCACCACTTTCACCGGCACACCGCGGAATCCGAACCGGACGACACGGGCGCGTATCCGGTTTCCCGATACCAAGCCCATTTTGTAGCCAAGGATCAGTGGTATGAAGAGAATGTTTCCCGCGAGTCGGCGTGGCTGCGACACGGCATAGCGCATGAAGTCGGCGAACAATGCGCGAGTGGTGATGGTGCCATCGAAATCGAATAGTGCGATATTCATAAATACGTTGTCTGATAGTTGAGGGGCCGGTTATCCATTGTGTTGGCACCAATGGGATGCTCCGTCCCTATCAGGGTGTGTGCGGCTTGTGTAAGCCAAATTCACCGAAATATTAGCGTGCGGGGGCCAGTACCTGGGAAGAGCCCGACTGCCGTCGGGGCTCTGATTCAGCAATGCCGGTAAGGTGGCGGGCGTGCCAGGGTGGAAGTCCGTATCCAGGGAACGGCTAGGCCGCAGCCTACCTGGCACGCCGCCATAAGCGGAATGCGGATGTCGCCACGGGGTGTGACGGTGTTGCTGGACAGCGGGCTTCCACGCCCGGCTGCCCGTGGTCGGGCAGCGCTGACATGATGACGCCGTGCATCAGCACAATCCATCGGAATGGTCGGAAAGTTTCCGGTGGATTTCACTCAGCCTTGCAGCAGGCAGCGCGCACATCGGCCACCAGCTTCACCAGCCCTCTAATGTCGTAGTTGGGCGGATCCACCGTGGAGCCCAGCCGCACGATCACCAGTTGGTTCGAAGGCACGATCACCACGCGCTGGCCGTCCTTGCCCGAGGCAAAATAGGCATCTGCAGGGAAGCCATCGATGGATTCATGGCCGGGACCCACGTTCGACCAGAACCCCGAGCCATACAGCGCGCCCAGCGTGCGCTTGCCGGCGGATGCGGCCCAGCCCTCGGGCAGGATGCGGCCGCCGCCTGCCATGCCGTCGTCGAGGTAAAGCTGTCCCAACTGCGCCCAGTCGCGGGCCGAAGCATAGACACGGGTCGAGCCAATCAGGCTTTGTGCGCCGTCGAATTCCATCAGCACGTGATGCATGCCCAGCGGTTTGAACAACTCCACATGGGCAAAGGCAAGCAACGCGGGAGCGCCGCCGCCTAGCGTGTCCCGGATGATCCCCGAGACGACCAGCGTGTTGCCGCTGGTGTATTCCCATCGGGTACCCGGTGGTACGGCCAGCGGTGCTGAGGCCGCGTACGCCGCCATGTCGCGCGTGGCGAACATCATTCGGGATACCGGATCGAAGCCCGTGTCGGCTTCGGGGAAATCCAGGCCGCTTTCCATGCGCAGGAGCTGATCGATGGTGATCGCATGGCGCGGATCGGCGGTATCGCGCCATGCGGCAACGGGTGCCGGCGTGGTGATGTCCAGCCGGTGCTGGCGCACCAGGATGCCCACCAGCGCGTGTACGACGGATTTGCTCAGTGAGTATCCGATCTGCGGCGTGTCGGGGGTGAAGCCGTCGGCGTAGCGTTCGGCGACGATCTGCCCGCGGTGCAGCACCACGATGGCGTGTACGTTGCGATGTGGTCCTGACTTAGGTTCGGCGAAGGCGGTAGCCATCGCCGCCTGCATGGCGGCATCGCCCGGCTGTATGGGAGTGTCGTCGGACGAACCTGGAACTGCCCGCGCCGCCGCGAGCGTCGCCGCCGAAGGTGTGCGCAACGGTAGTGCGCAACCATAGCCAGGGTAGTAGGTGGCTTTCGCCTCGAATCCGCCGTGCCAGCGCACAGTGACGGTGTTGCCATCGACGACCGTCTTCATGCCGCGCAGCAACGGATGCAGCCCCGGTTGCGAGGCCACGCTTTCGGCGAACACCCGCGGTTCTTCCAGGTGGGAAATGAACACGCCGCTGCACAGCGTCTCCGCGGCGCTGGCCATGGCGATGTTCAGCGCACGATCCGGCCGCTTCCAGGCCGCCAGCACCACCAGTGCAACGATGGCCAGGCCAAGCAGGCGCAGTACGATCCTTCCCACCGGCAGCGACGGCTCCGTCATCGTGTTCCCCTGTGTCGTGCGCTATGGCGTCATGGCGTGCTGCTGTCGCAGGTAGTGCGCTTGGTGATGAGCCCGGTGGCAAACGGCAGGTGGGCGAAGAAGACGTCCTCGCGCTCAGCGTTCTGGCCGTGGTAGATCCCGTGGGAGATATCCCCGGCATCATCCTGCATCACCACCCCTTCAGCCACCACCAGATGGTAGGCCTGGCCCACTTCCTTGCGTTCATCGGCGGTGGCCGGGCGCATGCGCGTGGCGGCAGTGCCACCACCGGTCATCACGTAGTCGTCTTCGGAACGGCGGGTGAGGCGGATACCGGGTTGCGAGGCCACCTCGTAACAGCCCAGGAGTGGTGACGGGGCGCTTTCACCCTGCAGCCGCCCGTTGGTCGAGCCGGCCTCGCAAGGCACCTGCTGGTACGACACCTGGCCGTTGCGGTTGCAACGGTAGATGTCGGCATGGGCCGCGACAGCCATGCCCGATAAACCCAGCCCCAACAGGAACAACACCCGCCACCGACCCATCCGCGCCCCTCGCCTTACCCTTGCGTGGGGCGATCATCGCATGGCGCGGGGCATGGTTTGCAGCCGCTATCCCACGACGTCCTGGTAGGTGCGGTAGCGCTGGTCGGTGATGTCGGGGAAGACGCTCATCCGGCTGCCGTCGGGCAAGCGCCATTGGCCGCGGCCGCTTTCCTTCGCCATCAAAAGGTCGCGGCGGGTGGTGGCGAGATCGCGATCGTCGATCATGCGCATCAGTACCAGCGGGCCAGCCAGCAAGGCCACGCTCTGCCCATGGCCATCTTCGATTTCCTGCAGGCGCATCGCCAGCGGCAGCTCCAGTTCGATACGGTCGCCGCCGCGCCACTGCCGGCTGATTTCGGCGAAACTGCCCGGCTCGGCAGGCACCGCCTTGCCGTTGACCTTCAGGCTGGCGCCATCGGCCCAGGCCGGGATGCGCAGGCGAAGGGCAAAGGTCTGTGGGGTGGCGGTGTCCACGGTGATGCCGATGGCCCCGCTATAGGGGTAGGCGGTGTCCACTGCCAGGCGCGCATCGTGGCCTCCCTGGCGCCAGGTGACTTCGCCAGGTACGTACAGGTTGACGTAAAGGCCACCGGCATCGGTGAAGTAGGTGCTGATGCGGTAGTCGGCGGCAACGATCGGAAGCGTTGCCGAGCAACACGGCCAGCGATCGGGATGGAAGGTTTTTTCTGCCTGCCGGGTGTAGTCGGAGTAGTAGAAGGCGTGTCCGTCGGCCTGGATATTCTTCGCGCCAAGTATCGTGTTGTACATCACCCGTTCCATGCTGTCGCCGTATCGGGCGTCGCGGGTGGTGCGAAGCAGGTAGCGGGTGAGCTTGAAGTGCGCATACGAGCCGCACGGGGTCTCGAAACTCTTGTGTTGCGTCACCAGGCTCGCGGCCAGTGCGCCGGTGCCCGGCTGCACGAAGTGTTCGTCCGGGCCCCAGCCGCCGGTGGCGTAGCTTTGCGCATCGATGAAATCGAAGCCGTGACGTGCCGCGGCAAGGTATTTTGCGTCGCCAAGCGTGGCGTAGGCCTGCGCGGCGGAACTGAGCGCGTTGACGTGGCTGTATGCGTGTTTGCCCGGCAGCACGTTGTGCCCGCGGGCCAGCGGCCCGAAGAAATCGTCGTACAGGAAGCGCTGGCCCAGGCGCCGGTGCAGCGGGTCACCGGTGAGGCGCCAGGCCAGGAACTGGTTTTCAGGAATGGTGTAGCTCTCATCCCAGGCGTGCTGGCTGAAGTCCTCGCCGGGAAGGGCATGCTCGTTGCGTGGTACCGCGTGCGCCGGCAGGTAGGGCATGGCGGCATGGTTGCTGCGCTTGAGCGCGGCCAGGGCGTTGCCGTCGTTGGCCAGGCGCCGGGCATCCACCATCGCGCCGACGAGCTTGTCGTATGTGTATGAAGGGAAACGGTTATCGCGGTAGAACTTGCCCTCCGGCCCCACGGTGTCGGCGTAACCCTTTACCAACCGGCCAAGCTTGGCGCGCGTGGCTTCATCGCCGGTGATCGCGTAGTAGCGCGCCAGGCCGCTGGCCCACTGGCCGAAGTTGGCGCCGGGCGCGAACGCATAGGTGCCGTACCAGCCGGGGAGGTCCTCGCCGGGGGCAGCCAGGCCCTCGCGCAGGCGGAAGGGTCGCAGCAGGGAATTTTCATCCATCCCCATCAACAGCCGGTGGGCTTCTCGGCCCTGGTCGTCCAGCGGGCCGGTGAGCTTGACCTGCGTGTAGCCAAGCTCGGCCAGCGCAGGCAAGGCGGCGCCGGTGGGCACGAAGGCCATGCCCGGGCGGGCCAGGGCTGCGGCTCCTGCGAATGCGGAGAATTTAAGTACCGTGCGGCGGTGCGGATCGAATGTCATCCCCCGACCTTACGCCGATCCTCAATAGCCTTCCAGATCGTCCACGGGCATGGAAAGATCTGCCCCGATGATGCGCGAGATGCTGCGGCCGACCACCGTGGTGTTGTTGTCGAAGCTTCCATGGGACGCGGGAATGACCTTGCCACGCCGGGTGGGTACGGTCGGGGCAATGACCGGCCGGGTGCGGTCGGCAAGTCCGGTATCGTCTGCCGCGCGGCGCCACGCGCGTAGCGCTGCGTCGGTAACCGATGTGCCGTCCCATTGCGTGTAGGAGGCATCCATCACGTTTGCAAGGCCAAGAATCGGCGTATGGACGTCCGTTTCAAGGGCATTGGATACCAGGTACAGCAGGGATTTGCGATAGGGGCCTACCGTGTCGTCCAGCTCGTTACGGTCGGAGAGCAGGTCGATGTAGAGGTTGTGCATGAGCGCATCGTGCGTGGCGTAGTACTGGTTTGCGAACGCCACGGTGCAGGCGGGTGCATACAGGTGCGCCGATGCCACATGGCCATCCAGCCTGCGCTGCGCCAGGAGGTCGAGCAGGTAACCCAGGAAGATCGATCCTGCCGAATGGCCGATCACGTGCACTTCAAGCTTTGGCCATGTCGTTGCCAGTGATGCGATCGCGCCGGCGAGCTGCTCCATGCCGCGCGTGGGCAGGCTGCAATCGAGCGCCTTGGTCTTCATGTCCGACCAGATGGGTTTTCCAGCCAGGCGCCCGGGCCCGCGTTCGATCACCAGGTCCGTGGCGTCGGTCCAGCGCCCCGCCGCGGCCGGGCCTTCGTTTGGCGAGAACAGGTTCCCGAACTGGGCGCCGAGGGTTTCCCAAAGCCCGGTCTTCCACACCATGAACAGTGGGTAGCAGCCGTTGCCGATGAAATAGCGCCCCATCGCCTGGGCCCGCGTGATCGCCGCCGCCTGGTCGTTGAGCCCGCCATGGGCGTAGATCACCAGACGCTGCTTTTTTCGCGCGCCGGCGGTGCGGAACCATTGATCGGGCAATACCGCCGCCTGGTACTGCAGGTTGATGCTCAGGTGGTCCTGGGTAACGTAGCTGTCCACGCGCCCGTCATCCTTGAATATCACGCTGTGCTCGAGCGCCGTGGCCTCGTCCCACCACTGGGATTTGTCCAGGCCCGCGCGTTTGCCGCCACCACCCTTGCTGTCGCCGACGATCTGCCCCTGCATCACGCCTGGTACGCCCATCGCCGCTACCCAGGCGTCCATGCCATTGGCCAGCCAGTCGCCATAGCTGAGCACGGCGAAGCCGCCGCCACCCCATTGCTTGCTCCAGGAGTTCTGTAGCACGAAGCCTTTGGTGTTGAATCCGACCAGCGCGAATGCGTGTCCATCGGTCGTGCTTGGGGTGCCGTCAAAAGCTATCACGGGAAGGTCCGGGTGCTCATTGACATGGCTCTTGAGCGTGGGGACCGATTGCCACCCGCGGTGGGTGTTGGCGGACACATAGATGGCGCCGACCTGCGCGATGGCAGCTTGCAGGTCGGTGATCGACTTGATGTCGATGCGGTAATAGACGCCCAAGGTGCTGTCAGCGGCGCGTTCGACATAGCCGAGGTTCGGCGTGGTGACCTTGCCGGCGAGGTACGGCCAGTCCGTCGCCAGACATACGCCATGGTGGAACCAGCCTTTCAGTGCGCCACGGCAGCTCGAACCTTCGTAGTTCTCGCCCGCGTATTCATCGTATCGGCGCGCGAAGTTATAGAGCATGCGCGGGCTCACCGACGTAAATGTCGCCGGTTCCTTGTGGATGCGCCAGCGCAGATAGTTGATCACGCATGCCAAGCCGAATCCGGTGCAGGCGCCTTCGTTGCCCTGGTCAAGGATCAGCCCCGCCGCGGTATAGCGTGGAAGGAACGCGGCGACCGTGGCGTCGTCGGGGTAACAGGCGGCAAGGCTCGTGGGCGGCGGCGTGTAAAGGCGATCCTGGATGTCGACCGGGTCCTTGCTGGCATTGAGCGGCCTTGAGCTTGCGCGCATCCTGCCACGCGTGGCGCCGGCGCCGGCCTTCGGTGCAGCTGCTGGGGCCGGGAGCGATTTAGCCAGTGTGAATACGCTTTCGAATTTATCCAGGCCGAAGCTGCCGCCGTTGACCAGCTTGCGGGCGGAAGCGAAGTTGCCCAGGGTCAACGCGCGCCGCATGGCCGCGGCTTTGGAGGCCAGGAAGGTTGCCAGTAGCACCGCCGCCACTTCAGGTGCGTTGGCAAGCTCGGGGTTACCGGCAAGGTCGATGCCCAGCTGCTTGCCGAATTCGGTGTAGTTGGCGCGGCCGGAAAGCTGCACGAAGCCGCGGCCGCGAAACCGGGCGCCATCGCCGGGCTGGTTGTTGCCGAGGGTTTTCCTGCCTTCGTACTGGCTGAAAGGTGGTTGGCCCGGAAGGGTGTTGAAGCGCGAAGGGAATTCCGATATCGGCACGAAGCCCTCGCTCTCGGCGCGAATGGTGCCGAGCGCGGCAAGAATCATCGGGCTGTCACGCAGGCCCGTGGCATCCAGAGCCGCCGCCACGTAGGGCAGGTTGCGGCGGATGTTCGAGCCGCGCGTGGCTGGGAACAGGTGCTGGACGTTCTCCACCGTCAGGTCCACCGCCATGGCGCCTGGCTTGGTCATGCCCAGCAATTGCTGGCAGTAAGGCCCGATCACACCATCGGCCACCAGTGCCTTGCCCGCCTGCCAGGCGCGCGCGGCGGCGTCGGTAACGGCGTCGAAATCCGAGCCTGTGGCAAGGCTGCGAAATCCCGCTGCCGCCGGCCCCAGGGCCTGTGCAAGCAGCCTGCGCAAGTTTGCTACCTGCGGTCCCTTCGATCCTGCCCGCAATAACAGCGTCATGGCAGTGCTCCGAACGTTGCGACCCGACCGATGCTGCGCCGATGCCCGTTCAGCCGCAACGGCCCGAACGGTCTACGTTCCTACTGCTTGTGTCGTAGGCGCGGGCAAGCCTTCGTGCGCGGTGAGCATGCGTTGCACGTCGCGCAGCGGCGGCGCACCGAACTGGCGGCTGTATTCGCGGTTGAACTGCGAGGGACTTTCATAGCCCACGTGCATGGCGATGGAGCCGACATCGAGGCGGCGTGCCAGTAGCAATCGCCGCGCCTCGTGCAGGCGCAGCTGCTTCTGGTACTGCAGCGGGCTCATCGATGTCACCGACTTGAACTGGTGGTGCAAGGTGGAGGCACTCATGTTCAAGCGTTGCGATAGCTCATCGATGCGCAGCGGTTGCTGGTAGTGCTCCTTCAACCACTCCACCGCGCGGGCGACGCGGCTGGATCCCGTATCGCGCGCGGCGAGCTGGCGCAGCCGTGGCCCGTGCTCGCTGCTGAGCAGGCGGTAGAGGATCTCGCGCTCCACCATCGGCGCCAGGTACGGGGCGTCGGCCGGGGCATCCATCAGCCGGGCCAGGCGTACGGCAGCATCGAGCAACGGCCGCTGCAGGCGGCTCACGCCAATGGCACGCCCCAGCGGCGAGGCAGCGGGGTGAGGCTGACCCATCTCGGCCATCATCCGGGTGATGTGGCGAAGGTCCAGTGCCAGGGCCATGCAAAGGTATGGCGCTTGCGCCGACGCCACGGTCACGTGCGACATCACCGGGAGGTCCAGCGTGGTCACCAGGCAATGCGAAGCGTTGTACTCGTAGCTCAGGCCGCCGATTTCCACGCACTTGGCGCCTTGCGCTGCAATGACCAGCGAAGGGCGGGCCAGGCAGCAGGGCAGGTCGCGGATATGGCCATGACGGTGGAGCGTGACACCAGGAAGGCCCGGCTCGTGGTCACCATCCATCGGCGCGTGGCGCAGTATCAGGCCGGCAAGCTCCGCTGAGAGATCGTCAAGGGTATCGACATTCTGCATGGCGGGATTTTGCACCCGATCGGCTTCGCGTGGGAGTGCTTCGGGCAGGATCAGGCAAGAATCGGGCAGGATCGGGGATTCGCGGCGGCGACAGCCAGGGCCACACTGGTGAGGTCCTGCCATCCCCACTGGAGCCAAGCCATGTTCACCGTACGCGCCTACGCCGCCCAGAGCCCCACCTCGCCGATCACTCCGTTCAGCATCGAACGCCGCGAGCCGGGCGAGAACGACGTCCATATCGAAATTCTTTACAGCGGCATCTGCCATTCCGACCTGCACCAGGCCCATGACGACTGGGGCGGCGCACTCTTCCCGATGGTGCCGGGCCACGAGATCGTCGGCCGGGTCAAGGCCGTGGGTTCGAAGGTCACCAAGCTCAAGGTGGGCGATTTCGCAGGCGTCGGCTGCATGGTGGATTCCTGCCGCGAGTGTTCGGCGTGCAAGGAAGACCTTGAACAGTACTGTGAACGCGGTGGCGCCACATGGACGTATAACTCGAAGGAACGCAACAGCGACCGCCTTACCTTTGGCGGATACTCCGAAGCTATCGTGGTCGAGCAGCGCTTCGTGGTGAAGATTCCAGCCGGCATGGACCTCAAAGCCGTGGCGCCGCTGCTGTGCGCGGGCATCACCACGTATTCGCCACTGCGCCACTGGAAGGTCAGCCCCGGCCAGAAGGTCGGCGTGATCGGCCTGGGTGGCCTGGGCCACATGGGCATCAAGTTCGCCAAGGCCATGGGCGCGCACGTGGTGATGATCACCACCTCGCCTGAGAAGGGCAAGGATGCAAAGCGGCTGGGTGCTGACGAAGTGTTGCTGTCGAAAGATGCCGATGCAATGGCAAAGCACGCGCTGAGCTTTGACTTCCTGCTCAACACCATCCCGGTGTCGCACGACGCGAATCCCTACCTGGCCCTCTTGCGCCGCGACGCGACGATGGTGATGGTGGGTGTCATTACCGCGCTCGATCCGCCGGTGATGGGCGCGAGCCTGATCTTCGGGCGCAAGCACCTGACCGGCTCGGGCATCGGCGGCATGGCCGAGACCCAGGAAATGATCGATTTCTGCGCCGAGAAGGGCATCGTCAGCGATATTGAGATGATCGCCATGAACCAGGTGAACGAGGCTTACGAGCGGCTGGTGAAGAACGACGTGAAGTACCGTTTCGTGATCGACATGGCTACGATGGACGCCTGATAAAGAACCGAAGGAATATCGATGGCTGATCTGTCCGCGTTTCCCATATCCAATCGTTGGCCGGCCAAACACCCGGACCTGCTCCAGCTGTATTCGGCACCCACCCCCAACGGCGTGAAGGTGTCGATCATGCTGGAAGAAACCGGGCTGCCGTACGAGCCGCACTACATCAATATCGGTGAGAACCAGACCTGGACCGAGCCCTACCTTTCGCTCAATCCGAACGGCAAGATTCCCTCGATCGTCGATCCCGACGGTCCGGGCGGCAAGCCGTTCGGGTTGTTCGAATCAGGCGCGATCCTGCTGTACCTGGCGGAGAAGACGGGCAAGTTCCTGCCGGTCGACCCTGCCGCCCGCTACCAGACGATCCAGTGGGTATTCTTCCAGATGGCAGCGGTGGGGCCGATGTTCGGCCAGGTGGGTTTCTTCCACAAGTTCGCCGGGCGCGAGTACGAAGACAAACGCCCGCGTGATCGCTACGTAGCCGAATCCAAGCGCTTGCTGGGTGTGCTTGAGACACAGCTTGCCAACCGCCAGTGGATCATGGGCGACGAATACACCATCGCCGACATCAGCCTGCTGGGCTGGGTGCGCAACCTGGTCGGCTTCTACGAAGCCGGTGAGCTGGTGGGTTTCGACAGCTTCAAAGCCGTCAAGGCCTGGCTCGACCGCGGCCTGGCACGGCCGGCGGTGCAGCGCGGCCTGGATATTCCCTCCCGCGGATAAGCCGGTCGCCCGGCAATGAAGGCCGGGCGTGGCTGATTGGCCGTCCGTATGGCTAGAGCGGGTCGTAGCAGCTTGTGCGACCCGCGCTGGCCGGGCAAACCACCGCGGCGAAGCCGCCATCCTTCTTCACGGCGAAATCCAGCGTATTGCTGGTTCCGTGCACATCGCGGTGGATCACATCGCCGCGACCTTCACCGGGTGTGTCTTCGATCGTATCGATCAGCCAGTCGCCCTTGCCGAGCGCCGCCAGGGGTAGCCGCAGGGTTTCGCCGGCGCCGCTACGGATGCCGCCGATAAACCAGCGCTTGCCGCTGCGCCGGGCAATCACGATGTCCTTGCCGGGTGTTCCCGAAAGCAGCTTCGTTTCGTCCCATACGGTAGGCACCTGATCCAGGAACGCCAGCGCACTGGGACGCTTGTCGTAGGCTTCGGGGCTATCGGCCAGGTGTTGCCAGCCAGACTCGAACACCACCGACAATGCGGTTTCATGGGCGATGGACGCCATCATCGGGCCGGCGTCGAACGCCACGGGGGTGAAATCCATGGAGCCCACCACATTTCGCGTGAATGGCTGCACCGTATTGGGATATACCGGCGGATCGTTCTCGGTACCGCGTACCGCTTCCATGCTCATGATGTGCGGCCAGGTGCGGGCCAGGCCGTGCGGGATGGTAGCGCCGTGGAAATTCACCATCAGGTGCAATTTCGCGGTGTCGGCAAGGATCGCGTCGTACCACTGGTAGCGCGCCTGCGAGTCGGAATCCATAAAATCGACCTTGACGCCCTTCACCCCCCAGCCCTTGACCTTCGGCAGGATCGCCTGGCGCTTGTCTTCGGTATCAAGGTTGGTCCAACGGAACCACAGCAGGATGTCCACATGCCTGGCATTGGCATACTTCACCAGGTCCGGTATCCAGGCGTCTTTCCAGCCCTCATCCACCAGTACATACGGCAGGTGGTTGCGCGAGGCGAAATCCACATACACCTTTTGTCGTTCGACATCGCCCGGGCTCTGGTGCTCGCTCAACCACGACCATGCCACCTTGCCGGGTTTGATCCACGAGGTATCGGTGAATCTGGCAGGATCGGCCAGGTCGTCCACCAGCGTGGACTGGGTCACCGTGGCAAGGTCGCCGGCAATCACCGTGCGCCACGGCGTGCTGCCGTGGAAGCTCGCCGAGGGATCGAACAACACTAGGCTATAGGTGCCGGTGTCCACGCCATGGCGCATGCGGCTACCGGTGTAGCGGCCATCGGTGTTGCTTTCGGTGACCAGAAGATAATCGCCATTCACTTCGAACAGCGACGGGTAACCGAAGTCGCCGACGGGCGAGCCATAGGCGCTGTCGTGTAAACGCACGCCTTCGTACTGAGGTTTGTAGGGCAGCAACCAGGCCGAGGTGTCCTCGGGGAAGGTGAAGTCGGTGGCCTCGCCCTGCACGGTGGCATCGTTGCTGCCGGGAAGTTCATAGCGCCAGGCGATGCCGTCTCGGGCGGTGCGCACCACCACGTCGAGCCTCGCGCCGTTGGCGCCTGTGAAAGGAAACCGCGTTTCTCCCATGGTCGCCGAGCGCTCCAGGCGCTTGCCGGTGGTCATGGTGTAGTGCTCGGTCACTTCATGGTGGCTGGACAGGCCTTGTTTGAGGCCGTGGGTGAGGTCGGCTTCGGTGGTGCGAAGACCAAGCCGGGATTGCATCAGCGGCTTGCCCTGCGCATTTTCCAGCAGCAAGGTAGGTGTGCCCGTGGTGTCATCCATGACCAGCGATGCCTTGAGCGGTGTATCCGACGGGAAGGGAAGGGGCGTGGTGGTGGCATGCGCTGACACGGCTGTGGTCAACGCCAGGAGAAGCAAGGCGGACGTTCGAACTTGCATCGACAACTTCCCTCGGCGATTCGAACTTCAAATAGTACGACAATTATCCAGGGCGAGGGTCAGGTGCATGGGTGTACATGCAGGTGTCGTGGTTCGCCGCATAATGCGGACATGAGCCTGCAACCCGTTGCCGTCACCCGCTCCATCGTCCTGCGTGTACCGCCAGCGGAGGCCTTCGATTTCCTGGCAGGCGCCGATGTGTTGCCGAAGATACTCAAGGGCCACGGTCTTCTGCCCGCGGTCACAGGAACCAGCGAGCAGACCGGCCCGTGGGACGAACCGGGCTCGAAGCGGCTGATCCATCTTTCCGACCGCACCACGGTGCGCGAGGAAGTGCTCCGCGCCGAGCGCGGCGTTTATTTCGGTTACCACGTGTGGGATTACACCCATCCCCTGTTCTCGCGCCTGGTCGACCACGCGCGCGGCAGCTTTGAATTCCGGCCGGAGTGAGCGGGGACGCGCGTGGCATGGACGTACGCCTTCACGCCGCGCGGATCCACGGGGCGACCATTGCTGTGGTTGATCGTGCACCTGCTATACCAGGGCTACATGGAACGTTGCCTGGGCGAGACGATGCGGATCCTTTCCGAGCCCAGGCCCTAGTCGCTCGCCACGGCACGGACGCGCCATGCAGGGACATCGCGATAGGCATCGGCCACGGCCCATGCACCGAAGGTGATCGCGCAGGAGATCACCAGCGCCGTCCACGCGTTGCGGTCGCCGGGTGATTGCGCAATGGCAGGCAACCACACCAAGGCGGTGATGAGCGCCAGCATCACCGCTTCCAGCCGCGCGGCGAGCGCCGGCCATACGCCGAACGCGATGCCTGCACTCGCGGCGATGCTTCCAGCGCCCGTGATCCACGCCAGCGCCGTATGGAACGGCAACCAGCCGGGGATGAAGGTGATGGTCTGCGCGGTGTAGAAGAAGTGCGACAGGCCGATCATCGGCAGGGCCAGCGCCAGGACGATTCGCGCGCTGCGCACGCCGCGTTCGCCGGTGAGGAAATGCGGCGGCAGCCCGCGCGCTAGCTGCGCATAGAGGGTCCAGGCTCCGGCGTAGATCACCAGGATCTCGCCCAGGCCAAGCCAGGTGGCTTCCATGGTCGGCACCACCAGCACGGCGGGAAGCTTCAGTAGCACCGCCCAGAGCAGCGTGAACACCATCGCCCCCGCTGCGGCAGGCAGGGCAAAGCGCGGCAGCAGCAGGCCCACGCCCGTGACCAGTTCAACGATGGCGCAGAGGTAGGCGATAAAGGTACGGCCGGGAAGGTGCTCGATCGGGATGCGCTGCCATACCAGGGCGAAGTCGCCATGGATCAGGCCCAGAAGACCCAGGCCGATTAGTGACAGGGCGAAGGCGATACGCGCCGGCCGGATGCGTTCATGGGTTCGTTCCACCGGCGGTGAGGTCGGGGCTGGCGCCCCGCGCGCACGCGTGGCGAACACGGCGTTGAACTGCAGGCCATCCGATCGCGTTGTACCGGTCATGCGGGTATCCCCTGTGTCCCGACTCCATGGGAATCCCTGGCCGACGGGAATTAAAGAGCCAATCCGGGCAATCCGGGCCGACCAATCCACAAGCTGATGCACGCCAGCGGCCAGGTCACCGGATCGCCCCCGGCGTGCCCGCGTCACGCCATGAACGGCCCGGCGTGCGTGGCTAGACTTCCCGGCTCCCTCCATGGAGAAATCCTATGCGCCCCACCTTCCTTATGCTGGCCTGTATGGGCTCCCTGTGCGCGGCGATGGCGCTGCCCGCGCTGGCCGCCCCGGAATGGACCCAGCCCACACGGCCCTTCCGCATTTACGGCAACACCTACTATGTGGGAAGCCTGGGCCTTAGCGCGGTACTGGTGACCTCACCGAAGGGCCATGTGCTGATCGACGCCACCCTGCCAGAGAACGCATCGATGGTGGAGGCGAACATCCGCGCACTGGGCTTCAAGCCATCGGACGTGAAAGCCATCCTTAATTCCCACGCGCATGTGGACCACGCCGGCGCAATCGCACAGGTGGCCCGTGACACCGGGGCCACGGTGTATGCAAGTGCGCCGGGTGCGAAGGCGCTTGCCCTGGGCGGGGTGGATCCGGACGACCCGCAATACCAGCCGGGCCCGGGCTATTCCCCGGTGAAGGCGACAGTGGTTTCCGATGGCGGGCACGTGAAGGTGGGGCCGCTGGATATCCAGGCGCATGCCACGCCGGGCCACACGCCTGGCAGCACCAGCTGGACATGGCGTTCGTGCCAGGACGGCAAGTGCGTGGACATCGCCTATGCCGACAGCCTCACCGCCCTCACCAACGGCACCTACCGTTACACCGATACGCCGGCGCATCCGCATCGGGTGGAGGACTTCCGCAGGTCCATCGCAACCGTCGCCGGCTTGCCGTGTGGCATCCTGCTGACCACCCACCCTGATGCCAGCGATGAACTCGAACGCGCGGCCAGCGGAAAGCTCCAGGACACCGCAGCCTGCAAGGCACTCGCCGTGCACGCGAACAAGGCGCTTGATGCAGAGCTGGCCCGGGAAGCCAACGCTGTACGCTGACAACTTCAGCAGGGCGTGGACACCGCTTCGAGATAGGCGCGGGCCAGCGTTACCAGTTCATCCTGAAGGACCTCGGCCGGCATGATGTGCCGGTTACTTTCCAGGATGTTGCGCACCGGCCCGGCGATGGCGCCAAGGATGACCGCCGCGTGCCTGGACGGATCGTTGAAATCGCGATCACCGGCGGTTGCCAGCGTGCCGGACACGGCTGCCAGCATGCGCTCGCGGGCCATCTCCACGCGTTCGGCGCCACCGTGTTCGGCGGCAATCGCGTACAGCGCCTGCGAGGCGCGGGCATGTTCGAGCTTGGCGCCGACATAGGAGTGCACCAGCGCCTGCGCCATGTCGGCGACCGTGCCGCCACGCTGTTCCATGCATGAGCGTTCCACGGCCATCGCCACGTGGGTCAGGTGCTGGGCCAATACGGCCGACAGCAGGGAACGCTTGTCGGGGAAATACTGGTAAAGGCTTCCCACCGAGACGCCAGCGCGTGCAGCCACCCGGGTAGTGGTGGTGCGCTCGATGCCTTCGGCCAGGAGTACCTGGATGGCGGCTTCGCCGATCGCGGCAACAGTGATGGCTGAGCGTGCCTGCAAGGGCTTCTTGCGAGGTATGAGCGGGGGCGTGGGTTCGGTCATTGTTGAAAACCTAGTCTCCATACCGGGCGATCTCAAGAGTGCCATTGTCTATTGGATCGTGGCAGTGTGCCGGTCCAACGGTCTAGTGCGGATGCACAATACCCGCCCTTTCGGTACGGCGGGAAGATGGTGGGCTCATACCTTTCCAGGCGCCATGCCATGTCGATCACCTACCGCTGGACGATCCATGTCCTTCGCACGCTGCTCGGTGCGCTGTTTGCCTTCTCCGGCGTCAATCATTTTGCGCACATCTGGCAGCCGCCGGCACCGGTGGCGGCGGCCGCGCAATCGTTCCTGCAGGGGCTTGGCGCGAGCGGGTTCGTGATGCCGGTGGTCAGCGTGATCTTCGTGGTGGCCGGGCTGCTATTGCTGGCCAATCGCTCGGTACCGTTCGCCCTGCTGCTGCTGGCCGCGCCCGTGGTGGCGATCTTCGGCTACCACGCAGTGTCCGAACGCGAAGGCTTCGGTATCCATTGGATCGTACTGGCCGTGTACCTGGTACTGGCCTGGGATCGTCGCGCGGCATTCGCGCCGCTGTTTGCCGGTCCCGCCCGCAGGGGCAGGACAAGCACGTTGTTCAATCCGGCCCTCTAGTTCTTTGCGTCCGGCACTGGTGCGCCGAAACGCGGCGTGCCGTCGGGACCGAAGTCGAACGGCTGGATGCGTGGCGCTCGGCGCTTCGTGCATTTCCAGTCGGGGCCGCCGTTGGCGTGGTAGATCAGCCAGTGGCGGCCGTCGGGTGTCTGGAAGAAGCCGTTATGTCCCGGTGCGTACACGCCGTTGGCACTGGCAAATACCGGCGTGGGGGATTTCTTCCACGAAGCGGGGTCGGTGAGGTCGGCCTTTGCATCGGCGGTAAGCAGGCCCAGCGAGTAACCGTCGGACCAGCAGGCGCTGGCGGAGTAGGTCAGGAAGACCTTGCCGGAGGGACCGGCAAGGAATTCCGGCCCTTCCAGGATTTTCCTGCCACCCTGCATTTCCCACTCATAGGTTGGTGCGGCGATGTCCACCTGTTTATCGGACAGCGTCCAGGGGTTCGTCATCGGCGCGATCACCAGGTCGCTGTGGTCACCCACATAGGCGGAGTACACGAAGTACCGCTTGCCGCCGTGATCGAAAACGGTGCCGTCGATGCCGTTGTAACCGGTCTTGAGCATGCCCTTGTCCACCCACGTGCCTTCGGTGGGATCGCTCGAGGGGTTCTCCAGCACGAACACGTGGCGATGGGCGTCGTCGTCATGCCCTCGTTCTGAGGCGCTGTAATACAGGTACCACTTGCCATCCAGGAAGTGCAGCTCCGGCGCCCAGATCGAGAACGAATGCGGCCCCGATACCGGTGCGCGCCACACGGTGACGCGCATCGCTTGGCTGAGCTTGCGCATGTCGGTGGTCTTCCACAGGTCGATGCGGTCGCCGAGTGTGTTGGTGTAGTAATAGAAGCCGTCTTTCTGCGCCACCCAGGGGTCCGGCCCCGAGGGCAGCAGCGGATTGCCTGCCTGCGCCAGGGCAGGTGCGGTCAGGGTCAACGCCAGTGCGAACGCCTGCTTCTTCAGGTCAAGGCGCGTCATCACCATCCACCTGCAGGAAATCGACGTCCTGGACGTAGGCTGCACCATCGACGTCGATCGTGTTGAAGCCCGCCAGCAGAGGCGCCTTCACCGTCAGCACGTTCCAGCCCGCCTCGTGGGCCGGGCCGGTGGTTGATGGTTGTACCGCGCCGTTCACCCGCAGGGCCGGGGTGGCGGCCAGGCCGACGTCGGCGAAGACCAGCCGCAGGGTATGGGTGCCGGCCGTGCTGTTGATCTGGAAACGCAGCCGCCCCTGCGAGC
Source organism: Pinirhizobacter sp. (assembly GCF_036499745.1). Taxonomy (NCBI): domain Bacteria; kingdom Pseudomonadati; phylum Pseudomonadota; class Gammaproteobacteria; order Lysobacterales; family Rhodanobacteraceae; genus Pinirhizobacter; species Pinirhizobacter sp. Next base: position 19,324 of record NZ_DASYDG010000002.1, on the reverse strand, counting down.
CTGCGCCCAGGCGTGCCTTGCGCAGGTTCGACGCATGGCGGTCGGGAACCTGCACGGCGTCGGTCATGGCGGCGTCCTCGGCCTCGTAGCGGTCGAAGCGTAGCGGCGCTGAGTTGTACAGGATCTCGTTGGATTTCTCCGACGAGGGATCCTGTGGGGATGATGAAGACGTGACATGCAGGAACGTGCCGTCGTCGCGCTGGAGCAAGGCTTGCGTCCAGCCGGCGTGGATATTTCCGGTGAGCTTCTGTACCGGTGCGCGCACTTCCCACCACGGCCCACGGCCGGAGGCGTTGTTGAAGTAGAGGGCGCGGCCGCCTTCGTCGCCACCGCCACCGGCGCGTTCGGCCAGGACCACGATCACGCCCTCAGGTCCGCCCACCGGGAACCAGCGGATCACCGGACAGGCCGCCGGCCAGGCGCCGGACTGTGTGATCACCGGATCGCCATGGCGCTGCGGGTCGCCGAAGTCCAGGCCGTCGCGGCTGAACTTGATCTGCACCTGGCCGTTCTGCGGGCCGTCGATGTTCTCGTAGGTCATCGCGTAGCGGCCGTCACCCAGGCGCTCGACGACGGCCATGCCCGGGCGCTCCACGCCGCCGGGAATGGCCACATCCAGTACTTCCTTGCCCCAGGTCTTGCCGCCGTCGGTGGACAGCTTATGAGCCAGTACCTGGTTATAGCCTTCGGCCTTGTGCTGCTCGGACGAGTAGTAGGCCACCATGCGGCCGTCATCGAGCACGTGGATGTTGGTTTCCCACACGCCCTTGTTGTCCTTGTCCGATGGCTTGCCGCCGCCCTTGATCACCGAGCCGCGATAGGTCCAGGTCTTGCCGTCATCGGTGGACGCGTACACCTGGAGGTCCTGCGTGCCCACGTGGTCGTGCTCGTCGTTGCCGGTGGCGTTGGCCGAAAGGATCAGCGTGCCGGCGGCCAGGCCGCCGCTGGCACGCTGCATGCGCATCAGGTGGGGTTGCCAGCGCAATTGCCACTTTGCGTTGCCCTTGTGGGCCTGGTCGGTGATGTCCATCAGGTGCATCCAGTGGTCACCGCCGTCGCGGCTCTCCCACAGCGGAATACCGCCCATGCCGTGCTGTTCGAACACCATCAGCAGGTGTTTGGGATCCTTGCCTGGTGCATCGTCGAATCGCGCCACCGAAACGTAGCCGGTACCCGGTGCCAGGTGAATGCCTGTCGCCACATCGCGCCCGTCCTGCGCCTGTGCCGTACCCAACGCCAGGGCGATACCCATGGCCAGCCATGCCTTGCGTGTCATGCGTCTTCCTTCAAAAAAAAGGCGGCGCGGCGGTGCGATCCGCCGGCCGCCAGGGGAGAAACGTCAAAGCTTCAGGCGCAGGCCGACGCCCACGGTGCGATCCTGGTAACGGATATCACGCGGGCGGGTGGTGCCGTCGCCAAAGTAGTTGTGGAAGTTCGCACCGAAGATGTTCGTGGCGTTGAACACACCCGTCAGGTACTTGTTGAAGTCGTACGACAGCGAGAAGTCGGTCTGGTTGGCGGGGGTGACCTCGTCCAGCACGCCGGCCACGTTCGGTGCATTGAAGCCGTCGACGAAGCGGCTGCGGTAGTTGTAGGCCAGGCGCGCGGACCAGCCATACTTCTCATAGATCAGCACGGCGTTGCCGTTGTTGCGCGAGACATTCTGCAGCGGCGATACCACCACCGGGCCACCGATGAACTGCGGCGAGCGCGTGGAGCCTTCGATATAGGTGTAGTTCAACTGCACACCCAGGCCGTTGAATGGTTCGGGCAGGAAGTCGAAGAACTGCTGGTAGGCCGCCTCCGCGCCGTCCAGGTGGCCGGAGCCTGCGCTCTGCGGCGAGGACAGCTGGTAAGGCAGGCCACCGATGGTGACGTCGGTGATGTAGTTCTGGATGTAGCCGTTGATGTCGCGGTAGAACACCGTGCCGCTCAGGTAGCTGGCGGGAGCGAAGTACCATTCCAGCGAGGCGTCGTAGTTGGTGGAGCGGATGGGCTTTAAGTCCGGGTTGCCGGAGGCCGCGGCGCCGGCACGGTTGATCGTGGGCGGGTTGAGCGAAATCGACGGGTTCAGCTGGCCGAAGTCCGGGTAGGTAAGTGTCTTGGCTGCCACGAAGCGGGCCTGCAGGTTGTCGGTGAAGTGCAGGTTGAAACTGAAGTTGGGTAGGTACACCGGCGAGTTGGTGGCGTCGTCGATCGGCGAGTACAGGTTGGTGCCGGCGTCGTATGAGTACGCATTCAGGCGGCGCTGCGTGCGCTCCATGCGGATGCCGGCCAGGCCGTCGAAGGGCAGGCCGAACAGCGTGTTGCCGTAGCCGACCTGGAAGTACGCGGCGTACGCGTGCTCCTTGATCTGGTAGAAGCGGCCGTTGTCCTCGCCGGGCTGGCCGGCGTCCAGGCCATACAGGTTGCGGATCGCGCCCTTGTTGTCGACCAGATAGTTGTAGCAGCCCGACAACCACGACACCGGGATCGCCGGGGTGGTCGGCTGGTCGCAGAAATAGCCATTGGGGAAACGCGCGATCACCTGGTTGGCCGGGTTCGGGTTGTCCGAAATGGCGCCCGTGCCGCCCGGGGGCGCGGTGGAGATGTCCACGCTGCCGTGGTATTCGGCCTTGTGGTCGGAGTAGCGCACGCCGAAGTCGGCGTACTGGAAGAAGTCGTTCTGGAAGTCGAAGGTACCGTCGGCGCGCCAGGCGAACTGACTGGCCTGCTGGTCGTTCCAGTCCTGGAACAGGCCATTCAAATAGTAGTTGGCCGGGTCCAGCTGGGCGTTGTTGCCGATCAGCCAGTTGGCGCGGTTACCCTGGTTGCCGCTCCAGATGGTGGTCACAGGCGCCTTCAGGAAGGTATCGATGATGAAGGTGTCTTCATGGAACGAGGTGGAGTTCCACGAGAAATCGGTGGACAGGTTCCAGCGGTCGTTATGCCACTTCGCGCCGAGCGAGTTCTGGATGTCGTGGCCATGTTCCTGGTGGGCCTGGGTGCTGGTGGCGGCGTAGGTATTGCCCGTCCAGGTGCCGCTGGTGGCGTCGCAGATGGTCTGGCCGTAGAACGGTGATCCGCCGAGCTGGTTCGGGTAGCAGTTGTTGCCCACGGTCAGCGCCGAGGGTGTCACCGAGCCCACCGGGAAGCTGAAGTAGAACGGCTGGTTGTACTGGTCTGAATCCCAGTCGTACAAACCTTCGGCGTAGAACTCCGTCTGGTCGTTGGGCTTCCATTGCAGGGCGTAGTTGGCTTCCTCGCGCTTGCGGTCGCCGATGTTGTAGTCGGCGCCGAAACCATTGGGCGCGGAGATCAAATTACCGGCGGAGGTTCGCATCGGCGTGCCCGTGCCGTCGGTGAGCACTTTGGGAAAGTCCCCCCACACCGCGTTGTAGTCGTAGTGCTGCCTGCTGTAGCCGGCGTTGATCAGGGCGCCGAAATCACCGGCATCGGTGTGCCAGCGGTTGGACAGCAGCACGCTGCCGGTGGGATCGTTGTGGTCGGCGTAGTGGCTGTGCGTTTCGTTGATGGTGGCAGCGACCTTCGAGCCGTCGAAGTCGAGCGGGCGGTACAGCTGCATGTCCACCAGGCCGGCGATGCCGCCGTCGATCAGGCTGGCTTCGCTGCTCTTGTACACCGACACGGTTTTCACCGCGGTAGCGGGCAAATTCTGGAAGGCGAAGGCACGGCCTACGCCTGAGAAAATTTCGCGGCCGTTCAAGGTGGTGATCACGTTGGGCAGGCCGCGGATCACCACGCTTGAGGTCTCGCCCTGGAAGCCCTGGGCTACCTGCACGCCGGTGATGCGCTGCAGGGCATCGGCCACGCTGTTGTCCGGCAGCTTGCCGATGTCCTCGGCCACGATGGAATCCACCACCATGCGCGCGTTCTGTTTCAGCGACTGCGCGCTCTGCAAGCTGTCGCGCACCGGGGTCACCGTCACCCCGGAAAGGTTGATCGCATTCTTCGCTTCCGCCTCGCGCTCGGCCTGGGTCTTGTTCTTCACAGGCGCTGTAGTGCTGGACGGAGCACCCGGCGTGGTCTGGTTGGCGGCCTGGGTGGTGTCCGTTGCAGGCGGCTGGTCGCCGGCATGGGCGGCTGGTGCCAGCGCCGCGGCGATCATGGTGGCGAGCAGGGTGGTCTGGATGCTTATGCGGTTCATGTGGATTCTCCCCTCAGAGAATTTCGTGCGGCTTGTGATGTGGGTGGATGGAATACCTGCGGGCCTGGGGTGTCCGGGTGTGCCGGGGTTTGGCTTTAGCTAACGTGGGGCGGCTTTCTCGCCGGAAGGCAGGCCCATGGGCACGCCGGCGTCGATCGGCACGCCAAGTACCGGGGCGCCGTGCGCGTCGAAGTGCATGGGCTGCATGCGGATGTCGCGGCAGGCATAAGCGTTGGGTTTGCAGTCCAGGCGTTCGATGGCGTGGTAGACGTTCCACTGCTGTTTGCCGTCGGGCGAGGGCACGAACACCACCGAGCCCGGCCCGTAGACCGTGCCGTGGTGATCGAAGATCGGGCCGGATTTCAACCATGAAGCGGCGTCACGCGCATTGCCACCGGCTTTGAGCGACAGCAGTCCCACCGCGTAGTCGTTGGGAATCCAGCTGGCGCTACCGGAATAGGTGATGTACGTGCGGCCGTTGCGCGCATAGCCCACCGGCCCTTCCTGGATGGGTTTGTCACGCGTCTCCCAGGGTTCGGTCGGCGTGGACAGTAAAACGGTTGACCCATCCACGGTCACTGCATCGCGCAGGCGCGCCAGGCAGATGCGTTGTGGAAAGGCACTGTCGGCCTGGTTGGTGCATGACCATGTCAGGTACCGCTTGCCATCGGCGGCGGTAAAAACGTTGGGGTCAATGCCCCAGTGATCGGGGGACAGCTTCAGTTGCCCGTGGGTCAGGCCGGTATCGGCTTCATGGAACTTGCCCAGCGCCGGGCCGGATTTATCGGCAGCCAGTACGAACAGGCGATGGTGGTCGTTGTCGCCATCGTCGGCCGCGTAGTAGGCGTACCAGCGGCCGTCGATGTAGTGCAATTCAGGCGCCCAGACTTCCTTGCTGTTGACGATGTCGCCGGGGCCGTGTTTCCACACTGCCTGCCAGGGCGCCGTCGCCAGGCCGGTCAGTGAGCGCGACTGCTTCACGCAAATATCGGCGATACCACAGCCGGACGAGCTGTAGTAGTAGATCCCGTCCACCACTTCGATGTAGGGATCCTGGCCCACAAAGACGGGGTTGGTAAACGTAGCAGCATGGCTGGCACAGGCAATCACGAGCGTGCCCAGGAGGGTCAGTCCTCGACGCTTTCCCCATGCTGTGGTCGTGCAGCTGATTGCCATGGTCCGTTGACGCCCCTTCGCGTCGTCTTGCCCTGCTTTACAGCTTGAACCGCACGCCCAGGCCCACCGACTTATCCTGGTAGCGGTAGTCCTGCGGCATGGTCGTGCCCTTGCCCGCGTAGGAATGGAAGTTGGCGCCGAAGAGGTTCGTGGCGTTCAACACCACGGTGAAGTTCTTGCTGATGTCGTAGCTGACGGACAGATCGACCTGGTTGGCTGGCTTGTCGTACATCTGCGCGTTGTTGCCGATCACGCCGGATGCGGCCAGGAAGAATTCCGGGAACTTGCTGCGATAGTTGTAGGCCAGTCGGGCGGAGAGGCCGTACTTCTCGTACATCAGTGCCACGTTGCCGTTGTTCTTCGACACATTCTGGAACGATGCCTCGATGAACCCGTCGCCGGTCATCGACGGCGTGCTGAGCGAACTGTCGATGTAGGTGTAGTTCACCTGCAGGCCCAGGCCACTGAAAGCGCCGGGCAGGAAATCGAAGAACTGCTGGTAGGCAAGTTCGGCGCCCTCCAGGTGTCCCGAACCCGAACTCTGTGGTCCGGAGATCAAATAGTTGATGCCGCCGATGTTCTGCTCGAAGGTGTAGTTTTCGATGTAGCCGGTGATGTCGTGATAGAACACGCCGCCGGTGAGGGAGCCGACGGGGCTGAAGTACCACTCCAGCGTGGCGTCGTAGCTCTTGGACTTGGTGGGCTTCAGGTTCGCATTGCCGCCGGCGCCGGTCGCGATGGTATTGGCGGTAGGTGGGCTCAGCGACAGCGACGGGTTCAGCTGGGTGAAGTCTGGATACTGCAGTGTCTTGCCGGCCGACAAACGCATCTGCAGGTCGTCACGAAAATGCAGGTTGAAGGTGGCATTGGGCAGCGCATTCTTCTGGCTGGTGCCAAGGCCTATGGGTGAATACGCGGCCGAAGCACTGTCGTAGGTGAAGGCGTTGAGGTCGCGGTTGGTTTTCTCAAAGCGCGTGCCGATCACACCGTCGAAGGGCATGTCGCCGATCTGGCCGCCGTAGTTGAGCTGGGCGTAAACCGAATACGTTTTCTCGTTGATGTCGAAGAACTGGCCTTGCTGTGCTGCCAGGTGGCCCGGTGCCAGGCCGTAGTACTCGCGCAGCGCGTCCTTGTTGTCGATCAGGTAGTTGTAGCAGCCGGTCAGGGCGCTGCCTGGTACCGTGCCGGTGCGGGGCACGTTGCAGAAATAGGACGAGCCGAACTGGCCAAGTACATTGTTTTGCGGGTTCGGCGAGCCGTCGGCAAGGTAAGCACCGCCCGGCGGCGCCTGGTCGAACTGCGCGCCGGTGGCCTTGGCGGTGGTGTTGGCGTAGCGCGCACCGAAGTCGAGCGAGTTGAAGATGCCGGCGTCAAATGACCAATCGCCGTCAAAGCGCCAGGCTGTCTGCGTGGCCTTGTTGTTGTTCCATTGTTGATACAGGCCATTGAGGAAGTAGTTGGCGGGATTGAGCTGCGGATTACCCACCAGTCCCCAGGTGTTGGGGTAGTTGTAATACGTGGTGAGCGGCTGGGTCTTGGCATCCAGGTATGTGTCGATCACGAAGCGCTGGTTCTGGTAATCGGCGGAATTACGCGTGACATCCGAGGACAGGTTCAAGCTGTCGCCGTGCCACTTGATGCCCAGCGAATTCTGGATGTTGTGGCCCCAGTCTTCGTGCGCCTGCGTGCTCGTGGCGGCGTAATAGTTGCCGGTGAACTGGGCGCTGGTGAGCGGGCAGATGGTCTGGCCGGCGTAGGGCGAATCCATCGCGCCGATCGGGAAGCAATGGCTGCTGGCGGTGAACTGCGAGGGCGCCACCACATTCTGCGGGCCGGAGAAATAATAAGGCTGGTTGTAGCGGTCGGAGATCCAGGTATACAGGCCCTCCAGGTATACCTCGGTATGGTCGTTGGGCTTCCACTGCAAGGCGTAGTTGGCTTCCGGACGCTTGCGATAACCGATGTTGTAATTCGCGCCGTACTGGTTGTTCGCCACCAGCAGGTTGCCATTGGCGTCGCGCACGGGATTGGTCGTGCCATCGGTCAAAACGCGGGTGAGGTTCGAGTCTACATACGCCACGTTGTAGTCGTAGTGCGAGGTGTTGATGCCGGTGTTCAGCAGTGCGCCAAACTCGCCAGCGTCGGTCTTCCAGCGGTCGCTGATCAGGAAGCTTGCCGATGGATCGGTATGCGCACCGTATTTCTGGTTGGTCTCGTTGGCGGTGGCCGATACCTTCAGGCCGTCGAAGTCGAATGGGCGGAAGGTGCGGATGTCCACCGTGCCGGCGATGCCGCCGGTGACCATGGTGGCATCGGTGGACTTATACACATCCAGGCCGCTGACGGCGGTGGCGGGCAGGTCCTGGAACGAGAACTGGCGGCCACCGGAGCTGAAAAGCTCACGGCCATTGAGCGTGGTCACTGCGTTGGGCAGGCCGCGGATCACCACCGAGGTGGTCTCGCCCTGGAAGCCCTGGGCCACCTGCACGCCGGTCACGCGCTGCAGGGCGTCGGCCACGCTGTTGTCCGGCAGCTTGCCGATGTCCTCGGCCACGATCGAATCCATCACCATGCGCGAGTTCTGCTTCAGCGACTGTGCGCTTTGCAGGCTGTCGCGCAGCGGCGTCACCGTCACCCCGGTCAGGTTCACCGCGTTCCGCGCTTCGGCCTCGCGTTGCGCCTGGGTCTTGGCCGCCGGCTTCACCGCGGCCGGTGAAGGGGGTGCTGCCTGGGTCGATGGCGAGGCTGGCAACGGATCGCCAGCGGGTGGCTGTCCGTCGGCATGCGCCGCTGGAGCGAGCGCGGCGGCGACCATGGCGGCAAGCAGGGTGGTATGGAAACGGGCGCGGTTCATGGGGATTCTCGCGTGCGGGGATGAAATGTGCCTACTTGCGGGGTGCGACGGGATACATCTGGTCCTCGGCCGGAACCACACCACGCGGTGCATGTGAAAGGGAGCGCAGGATGTCGGCTTCGCGCTGGCGGTAGGGCGTGCCATCGGGATGCAGCAGGTCGTGGAACCACAGCACCGGCGGTTCATCGGTATAGGGTTTCTTCCAGGAATCCCAGGGGAATTTCGTTTGCGTGAGGCCGTCGACGAAGCCCCAGTTCACCATGCCTACATCAAGCTTCTTGGCCACAGGCAGCACGCCGTCGATGGTGGAGCCGACGCCGCGCGCCATGTACTCGGTGCAGATCAACGGACGGCCATAGCCCTGCAGCTGCTTTACGCGCGCGGCGAACACTTCAGGCCAGTCGTAGCTGTGGAAGCTGATCACGTCCGACTGCTCAAGCTGGGTGCGCTCCACGGCGTTGAGTTTGGACATGTGCGACCAGTCGTCGTCGTGCCACAGGCCGCTGGTGAGCGGTTGGGTGGGTTTGGCGCTGCGAGCCCAGGCGAATACCTGGGGCAGCAGGGTGGCCACGTGGTTGAATTTATCCGTTGGCTCGCGCAGCTTGTAGTTGCCGCCACCGGCGTTATCCGGCTCGTTCCAGACGTCCCAGGCAAGGATGCGCTTGTCGTTGGCGAAGTGGCCGACGATGTCTTTCACGTACGCTTCGAAGCGCGGGTACTGGGAAGGGTCGGTCATGGCCACACCGGGGCTTTGCACCCAGCCGGAGTTATGCACGCCGGGGATCGGTGGCCGCTGGGGCCCAAGCTTCGGCTCCGGATCCCAGCATGAATCGAACAGCACGAAGATCGGTTTGATGCCGTGCTTGCTGGCGATGGCCAGGAACTTGTCCATGCGGTCCTTCAGGCCTTCGGCATCCTGCTTCCAGAGCAGGTCGTGCAGGAACACGCGCATGGTGTTCATGCCCAGCGACTGGGCCCATCCGAATTCCTTGTCGATCTGCGCCGGATCAAACGTGTCGCCCTGCCACATCTGCAGTTCGTTGATGGCATTGGCCGGGATGTAATTGCTGCCCAGCGGCCACGCCTGCTTCGCGTACCAGCTGTTGGCCTGTTGCGGCGTCCAGCGTGTGCCTGTGCCGGCGGCATCGGCCGCCCGCACGGCGCCGGTGGTGGCCAGGCCCAGTGCGATCATCAACAACCACTGCTTCATGACGTTCCTTTTTCGAAGACAAACCGACCCCGTGACGGCCCGATCGGGCCCTCAGTCATGGCATCGCTCAAGCGTTTATTTCTTTACCGAAAACTCGTAGATGATCAGGTTGCGGTATTCGTGGCCCGGTTCCAGGCGCGCTGAGCCGAAGGACGGCTGGTTCGGCGTGTCGGGGTAAAGCTGTGGTTCCAGCACGAAGGCATCGCCCTGGCGGTACACGTGGCCGCTGGTGCCCACCGTGGTGGCATCGAGGAAATTGCCGGAATAGAACTGCAGGCCCGGTTGCGCGGACTTGAGCGTGAGCACGCGGCCGGATGACGGATCCTGCACGCGGGCCACCACGCGCGGGGCGCGGGCCTCGGTACGCGAGATCACCCAGTTATGATCGTACCCACGGCCATTCAACAGCTGCTCTTCCTTGCCATCGCGGATATCGCGGCCGATCGCCTTGGGCGTGCGGAAATCGAACACGGTGCCGGCCACCGGCGTGATCTTGCCCGTGGGGATGGATCCTGCATCGACGGGAAGATAGGCATCGCCGGCAATGGTGAGAAGATCGCCCATCACGCTGCCGGAGCCTTCTCCTGAGAGGTTCCAGTAGGTGTGGTTGCTCAAGTTGACGATGGTTGTCTTGTCGGTAACCGCGCGGTAATCGATGGAGAGGCGGTTGTCCTCATCCAGGGTGTAGGTGGCGGTAACGTCGAGCTTGCCGGGATAACCCATGTCGCCGTCGGGGCTGGTGACCTTCAGGGTAACGCTGGCCGCTTTGGCATCGTGTTTGACGTCGGCCACCGTCCAGATGAGCTTGTCGAAGCCCTTCGTGCCGCCGTGCAGGGAATTGACCTTGTCGTTTACCGGCACCGAATACTGATGGCCATCCAGCGTGAACTTTCCGCGGGCGATGCGGTTGGCGTAGCGGCCGACGGTGGCACCGAAATACTGCGGGGCTTTCTGGTAGCCGTCGAGGGTAGCGTAGCCCAGCACGATGTTCGCCTGCTTGCCCGCGGCGTCGGGTGCGGTGAGCGACTGCAGGGTGGCACCGAGCGAGATCACCCGGGCGGTCATGCCGTGGCTATTGCGCAACACCACGGCTTCCACCTTGCTGCCGTCGGCCATGCTGCCGAACGACTCGCGCGTCGCATCCGCGGCGGCTGCCTGGCCCGCGACAACAAGGGCGACGAGGCACCACGCCGGGTACGACCAGCCGAATCGCTTCATGTGCTCGAGCCCCGACCCCAGTGAAGATAAGATCAGTCAAACATATTGTATGACTATCGCGCAACATGACAAATGGAACGGAATAATTATGCTGCGTTGCGTCAGATGTTGTGAGGACGTACTTTCCGCTTCCTTGCCTTACTCTGCGGCAATGCCGCATGGCATGCGGCGGAGTTGCACGACACCGACCACGCAAATGCACAGGGGATGGCTTGGCAGAATGCCTTGCGCTGCCTATAGTCAGTTTGTATGACAAACGGCGCGCGGCATCCGTCGCTTGCCTTTCCTGCAGGGGAAACCATGAGGAAGCCCAACGCGGTCCGTACCCTGTATGGACACGTGATGCACGAACTGGGGCAGCGCATCGTCTCCGGACGCGTGCGCCCGGGCGAAGTGCTGCCACGGGAGGAAACCCTTGCCACCAGCCTGCAGGTCAGCCGCACCGCGTTGCGGGAAGCCTTGAAGGTGCTCTCGGCCAAGGGCCTGATCGAGTCCCGCGCCGGCGTGGGCGCGCGCGTGCTGCAGGAGCGCTACTGGAACCAGCTCGATGCCGATGTGCTGGCCTGGCGTTGTGCATCGATGCCCACCGACGATTTCATCGACAAGCTGGTGGAGATGCGCGAGATCATCGAGCCCGCCGCCGCCGCGGCCGCGGCGCGCCATCGTACCGATGCACAACTGGCGGCCATCGAAGCTGGCTTTGCGTTGATGGATGCATCCACCACGCTCGACGAATGGGCCAAGGCCGACCTCGTCTTCCACGAAGCCGTGCTGCATTCCACCGGCAATGAACTGCTGATGTCGCTGTTCTCGGTGATCGAGACCGCACTCGGCATGTTCTTCGTGCTTTCCGCCCGGAACGCCAGCAACTTCAAGTATTCCCTGCCGCACCATCGGAAAGTGCTGGAGGCGATTGCCCGCCAGCAGCCGGAAGTGGCACGCAAGGCGATGCAGGCAATGATCGGCGATTCCCAGGCAAACCTGAAGAAACACCGGGGTCATGCCCGAAAGAAGGCGGGCGCCTGATTTCCCGCAAAGGCTTCGATCAGTCGGCCAGCATCTGTCGCACGCGCGAGGCAAGGCGCTCGAAGGCGAACGGTTTGGTGATCATCTGCATGTTCGGTCCAAGGAAGCCCCCCGGCGCGGCGGCATTCTCGGCGTAGCCGGTCATGAACAGTACCTTGAGGTTCGCGCGGCTGGCCATCGCCGCGTCCGCCATCTGGCGGCCGTTGATCAGGGGCAAGCCGATGTCGGTGATCAGAAGGTCGATGTGCTGCTGGGATTGCAGCAGGTCGAGCCCTGCCTGGCCGTCGCCGGCTTCGAGCGTGGTGTAGCCCAGTTCATCCAGGACATCCACCACCAGGCTGCGTACCACCGGCTCGTCTTCCACCACCAGCACGACTTTCCCGCTGTCGCCGTGGTGATGGAGTCCGCCGGCTTCGGGGCTTTCGACCACCGGGGCGTCGATGAGATGGCGCGGCAGGTACAGGTGGATGGTGGTGCCCTGGCCCAGTTCGCTCACGATGCGCGCCACACCTTCGGACTGCCGTACGAAACCGTAGATCATCGATAGCCCAAGCCCGGTGCCCTGGCCCATCGGCTTGGTGGTGTAGAACGGCTCGAATGCGCGATCGATGGTGGCAGGCGACATGCCGACACCCGTGTCTGTCACGGCGATGCAGATGAATTCGCCCGACGGCACGTCGTGGCCGGCAGCGTCGGCGACGAGCGTGGAATTCCTCGTGGTGATGGTGAGTTCGCCACCGTCGGGCATGGCATCGCGGGCATTGATCACCAGGTTGAGGATGGCGCTTTCCAGCTGGTTTTCATCGCAAAGGGTGAGCCACAGATGGTCGTCCAGATCCAGCTGGACGGTAATGTGCTCCCCCAGCGTGCGCCGGAGCAGGTCTTCCATCGACTGCACCAGCGGGTTCACCCGCACGGGTTTCGGATCGAGCGGTTGCCGGCGGGAGAATGCCAGCAGGCGGTGGGTGAGGGCAGAGGCGCGATTGGCCGAGGTCATGGCGCCGGTGATGAAACGGGAGAGATCGTTGGTGCGGCCTTGCTCGATCCGCGCGGCGATCAGGTCGAGGCCTCCCACGATGCCCTGCAGCAGGTTGTTGAAGTCGTGCGCAATGCCGCCGGTGAGCTGGCCGACGGCCTCCATCTTCTGCGCCTGGCGCAGGGCATCTTCCTGCCGATGAAGCTGCTCGGTGCGCTCGGCCACCTGTTGTTCGAGCGTCGCATTCAGGCGCTGGGTTTCTTCGAACAGGCGAGCGTTGTCGATGGCGATCGCAGCTTCCGCTGCCAGCGCCATTACCGGATGTTCGGCGCGCTCGGTGAACACGTCGGGTTCGGGATGACCGAAAAACAGACCGCCCCGCACGTAGCCGCCGCGCGCCACCACCGGCACGGCGAGATAGCTGGTGACGTCAAACGGGGCCGGGGATTCTGTCCGGTTGTGCGTGTACTGGCTATAACGCGGGTCGGTCTTGATGTTGCCCGAACGCACGATACCGGTGCCTTCCGGCGTGGACGCGAACACCTCGGTATTCCGCATCATCGCGTACCGGCCGAACATCTCAGGTGACACGCCCGACAGGGCATACAGCGGGTAGTTGCCGTTACGTCCGTCGAGCGTGTTGTAGATGAAGGCGCCGAAGCCTGCCCCGGTAAGTTCCACGCCGGCGTCGATCACCGCCTGCACCAATGCGTCGACGGAAGTTTCCCGGGCCAGCGCGGTACTGGCGCGGTTGAGCACCGCCAGCACGTGGCGCTCGTTTTCCAGCGCCTGCTCGGCGAGCATCTGTTCGGTGCGATCGCGAAGCACCTTGACGAAGGTAATGTTCCCTGCGCCAGCACCGGAGACGGGCGTCATTTCGCCCACTGCCCAGAAGCGCGAGCCATCCTTGCGCACGCGCCAGCCTTCATGGCCACCACGGCCATGGGTCCTGGCGTCGTGCATTTCTTCGGCAAGGCGATCGCGTGGCTGGCCGTCTTCGGGGAAGATGCGCTCAAGCGACTGGCCGGTCATCTCGATGGCGGTCCAGCCCAGGAGCTTTTGGGCACCGGCGCTCCAAAGGCGCACGAGCCCCTGCGTGTCGAGCGCGATGATCGCCGTGTCCACGGCGCTGTCCAGGATCAGCGATAGGGCGCTTGCGCTCGGTTCCAATACGTTCTCCTCCGGCGGGCGATCATAACCCCGCAGGGCGGCGGACCGAACCCCCGTGGGTCTACAGCGGGTGCACCCGGCAAGCGCGCTCGACTGCATCGAACACGATGGCCAGCCGCACATGCGTGGCCGGCTCCGGATGGGTGGCGGCCATCACACGCCCGAGTTGTTCCAGTTCCTTGCCAACCTGGCCCAGGCGGCCAGCCTCGATTGCCACCCCATAGCCACGGAATTTGCGGCTGTCCAATGCACCTTGCATGGCCCGCCGGCCGTCACCCGGGCGCACCTTCACCAGTTCTACACCCGGTTCGGCAAGGAGGTTCCGGATCTTCGGGTGGTAGATGAGTTCGATCGTGGCGCCGGGGACGGACATGGACCGGGCGATCAGGTCCACCGCCAGCTGGCAGGCGTGGGCCTGGGCGATACCGGCCGGATCGTCCAGCGGCGTGGCTTCCTCGCCCAGCGGCGCCATCGGGCCCAGGCCCAGCAGGGCCCGGCCGTCGGCCGATAACAGCACCAGATCGCCACCACGGCTGCGGTCTTCGGCCGGATGCATGCGGAACGCCTCGGCACTGCCCAGCGCCGCGGTTTCGGGCACCGTGATGGTGGCCGGCACCGTCTCGGCCGATGCATCGTCCTCGCTCCTGGGCCAAAGGAAATAGGTGGCAACCGCCGCCAGGGTCACGCCCAGGAGGATAAGGATCAGCAGGATATCGTCGATGCCCATCGATGGTTCGCTGGCGCCTTGGGATGGGCGCCCTGAACGGATATCGGCATCTATGTGCACAGGTTGAGCCCGGGGCTTGCCACCTGATTGCCGCGCCGTGCCATGACGACCGCCGCCGGGATCGCCGAGAATGGATCCACCTTCTTATCCATGAGGCAACACATGCCTTTCGAAAAAGTCCGGCGGCCCATGCGCCTGTGGGGCATCCTTGGATTGAACATCGTCACCGCGGCACTGGCCATGGCCAGCTACGCCCCCAAGGGCAGTGGACCCGACGCGCCGCCACCGGTTCATTACAACCCCCTGGTGATGGGGGTAACGGGGTTGCTGGCGTTGGCCGTGGTGGTCTGCACCATCGTGGCCCTGGTGGGGCGCCCGCGCTGGCGCTGGTACGCCCTGGGTTCGGCATGCGTGTTCTTCGGCTTGCGCCTGCTGGACCAGGTGGTTTCGATGATCTCGCCAGCACCAGGGGTGCCACCGGGCGATCCGATGGCGCTGGGCGTGGCGGTGGTGATGATCGGCATGAACCTTTGGGTGTTCCTGGGCATGCCGGCGGACGATTTCTACGAAAGCCGCGACCCACGTTTCCGCCTTCCGGATGACAACGCCCTGCCGCATGTGTGAGTCCTGCCCGTCGATCGGGTGGCGGGAAAACGTTTACCCGTCGATATGTGCACAAATTCTGTCAAAAAATAACGGTTTATAACCTTTGTCCGCTAGAAAAGTACGCGATGGCCTCTGTAATCTGGCGACGGGGAAAGTAGTACCGACCTTGGCCTGGAGTAGGGCACCACCATGCAGACGCCGCGGGCGCGCGCCTTGATCATCGAGGACAACTTCCTGCTGGTCGAAGCACTCATCGACACGCTGGACATCCTTGGCTATGACGTGGCCGCCACGGCGGCCTCGGTCGAGCAGGCGATTGACGCTGCCCACAGGGTGCAATGCGAACTGGCCCTGGTGGACCTGGACCTTCGCGGCAAGAACGCGTGGCCCGTCGTGGACATTCTTCGTCGCCGCGGCATTCGCATCATCATGACCACCGCCACCGGTGCCTGCGACATGCCGCTGGGATTCCGCGGCACGCTGGTCGAAAAACCTTTCGACATCGGCATGCTTCGGCGCGCCATCGACGCCCATCCGTCGCACATAGCCTGATCGCTTGCCCAATAACGCCATCGGGCGCATGATCCGCCGGGGCAGCGACGACCCTTCGTACAGGATCATCGCTGGACGGCCACGGTCGAGGGGATGCCATGGGTGCCGTTGCATGACGTTCACCGCGCAGTCCGTGCGGGCGACTTATTTCGATGAAAGCGAAGATGCGCCGTCGGCGTTCCGGTTTCCCCGATGGCGGGGCACGGTATTGTTCCGAGACCGCTACGGCGTGCACGGCATGCCGCGCGAGTTGTGGGACGCCCTGCGCGTGGCAAGTCCCCATGTGTATTGGTGGCTCGGGGAATATGCGCGTGGTGCGGAAGCCGATCCCTGGTGCCGCACGGTGCCTTCGGAATGGAACGCCTTCGCCCGCACCATGCACGGCTCGGGGTCGCCCGATTGCGTCCTGGTGGATCCGGCCGAATGCTGGGCGGTGCTGGTGGACATCGACTGCACGGTGCTTGGATGTTCACCGGAAGTGGCCAGGGTGATCGACGCGCGGCTGGCCATGCATGGCAGCAGCTTGCGTACGCTTAGCGACGCTGACTATGGCGATGCTACCGAGTGGAGCTATCGCCGCGCCGTGCTGCAGGTGTAGAGGTTAATCCACCCGAGCGCGGATGGCGGCGGAGAAATCCCCGTCGAACCCTGCCGCGCGGGCTTTTTCGCTGATCGCGGCATGCTTGCGAAGCGTGTCCACGCCATCGGGGGCATCCACGGCGCCAGCGTCGCGCAGGTACTCAGGCAGGTAACCGGTGGCCAGCAGGCGGATATCCATCGGCAGCCCGGGATTCAGGCGGCGTGCCATGCGGTAGACCAGCGTGGTGCAGTTGGATGTGATGGTGTTGTACCACCGGGGCCGGGCCGCCAGGCGGTTGGCCGCGCCTACATAGGCCACGAAAAGCGAGCGAAGTGTTTCCGCTTGCGCATTGAGCGGTAACAGGTAGGTATCTTCCATGCGTACATTGGTGCGCACGCCGATGATGTCAGGCTCCGTGGCTGCGATCAGGATCATCTCGTATTGTTTGAAGAAGCCGCCGATGGCCGAGAACGCCTGTCCGCGCTTCTTGCGGATCTCCACCGAGAACACCAGATGCCGGCCATCGTCGAAGGCGAAGGACACCATGGCGTGGGCGATGCTGCGCAGTCCCCAGTAGGAGACCACGGCATCGGCGTGACGCAGGCGGGACAGATCGAATGACGGGTTCGCCCAGCGCACTTCGTAGCTTTCCTCCGACGTCCAGCGGAAGTCACGGACATTGGCGAGCTGCACCATGTCGCCATCGACACGGCCGGTGAGCGTGCGGGCAACGTCATCGGCCCAGTCGCGCTCGTTCGATGGCGCGATGCGCCACCACCAGGCCAGCAGCAACAAGAGCACCAGGCCCCATGCAAGCCAGGGCCATGCATTGGCGAAAACGACGATGGCTGCGAAACACGCCACGGCAGCGGCGAGGTAGGCAACGAGCACCAGCCTCGTGCCGTGGTACCAAAGCGCCATGGCGCCCCAGGCACCGGAAACAAAGACGATGGCGGCGACGAGCATCGCCGCCAGCAACTGCATGCCCGCGCGGTACGCGCCCGTCATCTACTTGCAAGGTCTGCGGTCATATGAGCCAGTGTAATGGCGCGATGAAGATCAGCAACGCAGCAGGGTGAGCAGTTCCTTGCCTTCCTCGGGCGTGATGGCTTCCGCTTCCACCCGCAGGTGCATGTCCGAACCGGTGCTGGTATTGCGCACCCGTCCACTGCGCTCGTCCCGGAAGCGTCCCATCAGCACGTCGTTCACTGCGCAGTGGCCTGATTCGATCAAGCCCAGCGTGAGCCCGTTGTCTCGCTCGATCAGAGCCACCTGCAGATCCGGGTTGTAGAACCTGACCACACCTCGCATGACCTTGCCCCTTTTATCGGCGTCGGTTTACCGGCTCTCTACGGAGCCATTGCGAGCTCTACAGCACGTTCCGTGCCACGACGGTGGCGGACGGTGGGAAGCCGGCGCCGCCCAGGCAACCCAGGGCGCAAAGGCCTAGCAGCACGATCCAGGCAACCAGCCAGGCCACGCGCAAACGTGCCTTCACCGCCACGGCCGCCAGGCCGCCGATGAGCGCGCCCAGCATCGATGGCGCCACGGCGATGCCGATCGCCGCGGCGATATTCTCCTTCCAGGCAAAGTGTCCCAAGGCCAGGCCCGCGATCAGCAGCAGGGTGGCGGCTGCCAGCGTCCAGGCTACGCCGAGATCGCGCTTGGGATGGAAGACGAAGGCCGGCTCCCCGGGCAATGGCGGTGGTTCGACGCTTCGGCCCAAGGGTAGTGGCGGTACATCCGCCATCGAGACCGGCATATGGCAGGCGGGGCAAACCCGGGCCGACGACGATACGTCGGCGCCGCAAGACAGGCAAAGCATGGACAACCCCTGATACGTCCGGCGCCACGCTACGCAGGCGCCGCCACTTCGTCAAGGCGGCCAGGGCATGACTTCCGGCAATATCTGCCGACCGTGGCGACAGCGCACTATCCCGCGAACCCACCCACGGCCACACCTTCGCCGTCCCCACCCAAGGAATTCCATGCGTCGTCTCATCGTTTCCGCCATCGCCCTGGCCCTGGCCGGTATCGCCGCCAGTCCTGTCGTGCTGGCAGCCGATACCTCGGCTCCCAGCGTCCAGGCCGTCACCGGTACGACGCAGCTGCCGCGCAACGTGCGGCCGAGCCACTACGCCGTGTCCATCACCCCGCATGCCGACAAGCTCGCTTTCGACGGCAAGGTCGCGGTGGACCTCGACGTGCTCGAACCCACCCGCACGATCACGCTGAACGCCATCGACATGACCTTCGCCAGCGCCACGCTCACCCCGAAGGGCGGCAAGCCCTGGACGGCGAAGGTAAGCGTGGACGACAAGGCGCAGACGGCCACCTTCACCTTCGACAAGCCGGTGCCCGCTGGCGCGTACACCTTGTCGATGGCCTATACCGGCAAGATCGGTACGCAGGCCAACGGCCTGTTCGCCATCGACTACGACACCAAGGCCGGCAAGAAGCGCGCACTCTATACCCAGTTCGAGAATTCCGACGCCCGACGCTTCATCCCCTCGTGGGACGAGCCAGCTTACAAGGCAACGTTCGACCTGGACGTCACCGTGCCCACGGGCCTCATGGCGGTGAACAACATGCCGGCGGCAAGTTCGAAGGACCTGGGCAACGGCCTCACCCACGTGGTGTTCAAGACCTCGCCGAAGATGTCCACGTATCTGCTGTTCTTCGGCCTGGGCGACTTCGACCGCGCCACCACCATGAGCGGTGACACCGAGATCGGCGTGGTGGTGCAGAAGGGCCACGTGGCGCAGGCGCAGTTCGCGCTGGAATCGTCCAAGGCGGTGCTTGCCGAGTACAACGACTACTTCGGCGTGCCCTATCCGCTGCCCAAGCTCGACAATATCGGTTCGCCCGGCAGCAGCCAGTTCTTCGGTGCGATGGAGAACTGGGGTGCGATCTACACCTTCGAATATGCGCTGCTGCTCGATCCGAGTATTTCCACCCAGCGCGACCGCCAGGGCGTGTTCGGCATTGCCGCGCACGAAATGGCCCACCAGTGGTTCGGCGACCTGGTCACGATGCGCTGGTGGGATGACCTGTGGTTGAACGAAGGTTTCGCCTCGTGGAT
>NZ_DASYDG010000001.1:0-81569 GCF_036499745.1 Pinirhizobacter sp. | reverse complement strand
CGGGCTGTTCAGAAGCCAAACTGGCTTACTGAAAGTCCCGGCGTAAATGACAAGGTCTCGCTCGCCATCGTCGAGTGATGGGTGCCCGTGAGTCATATTGAACTGTACGCGCTGCGTTTCGCTTATGTGTTCCACATGCGCCAGTTGTCTGCGCAATAGTGCCTCGTCGATCAATTCTTCCTGACGACGGTTCTGATATCCAGTCTGTGTTTCTTCAACGACCTTCGCGACGGTATGCAAAGAAAAGTATGTTGCCAGAGACTTCCAGCACCCTGTGCGATGAGCCTCCAGGATGACATTGGTGTCGACTAGGACGATCTGTTTTGGTTGGAAATCCATTTCCGTACTTTTTAAAGATCGTAAGGCGTCTTCAGGCCATGCTCGGTGAACAAGGCACTTAGGTCATCCACCGTCGTACCCATGACCCTGGCGGCACGCCGCACCGACAGGTGACCCTGCTCGATGCCCCAACCCAGGTTTTCAACGAAGCAGCGACTGAATTGCGGCGGCAACGAATGGCTGCCGGCTCGCGTTTCGAGACGAAGCGAAGCATCTTCAATTCGTTCGGCTGCTGCCTTCTTCAATAAACCGAGCGAAACCAGGCGCCACTTCATCGCCGGGCCGCTTACACACAGCTTTGAGGCGGCATCCTTGATCCATGCTGCCCAGGTAGCCTCACCGTTCTTTGGCAACGGCGACTTCGCCATGAGGGATTCAATCGCCTGGCGAGGCATCAGTAATCCTGCAGAAAAATTATCTGCCAGGCGCTCAATGTGCCTGTATCGCTGGGAGGTACCTGTACCACCCTCGATATGGGGAGGCTCCATCTCCTGCCAGGTCAACAGATGGAAGAGCTCATGCCCCATATCAAATGCGCGACGTCCAGGTGACTCGCGCCTATTGATGATGATCGTATTGAGCGATCCCAGTTGGCATGCCGCGCCAGAGATACCATCTGCGGCATCCACGTGCAGGATAAGTGTGTCGAGCTTCGTCTCGAGCACCGTGGCCAGATTCGTAGCAGGCACATCACCAAGGCCGAGCGTCCTGGATACCGCTTCGCCCTCGTTGGCAGCCTCAATCAGACTGCTCTTCGCATGGATATCCACACGGGCCAGGAAGGAATTTACCGACTCGCCTTTGAGCCGGCTCAGATGGCGATAGGTGGCAATCCAGCCACCCGCACGCTGCTCGAACGAATCGAGGTCATTCGCTTGCGAGGACTTGCGCCAGGAAAACCTGGCTTCGCCAGCGAGCTCGAAGGGATCGGTGAAGTATCCCGAGTCAACGCCAAAGTATTCCGCGGCCCGTACCAATTCGTCAGGCGCCACGTTTCTCTTGCCCAATTCGATATCGGACAAGGTTTGCCGGTCGTTGAATCCGAGGATCTCGGCTAGCTCTACCTGATTGACCGAGCGGCTCTCACGCAGTCCCTGCAGCCGGCGGCGGATCGTTGTCTGGTCCATGGCGACACCTCCGTATTCCCACACAATATCTTGCAATGTGTATATTTGCAAGATATTTGTGCGCGCTCGTGGTGTAGACCTGTCAACCAGAGGTGCTGTCTCTACTTTGCGTAGCTTCGGCGCCGGCCTGGTGCTGGGTGTGGATAATTTGCTTGGCCTGAAGCTGTAGCAACCAGTAGTTCCGATGGGTTGGGTGAGCTATGGTATTCAAAGGTATTACCTTTGAATACGGAGCTATATGGCTACCTCTATCAAGATTGATGGCGAGCTCAAAAGCCGGGTCCAACATCTGGCTGGTGTACGCCATCGGTCGGCGCACTGGATCATGCTCGAGGCCATTTCGCAGTATGTGGAGCGCGAGGAAAAGCGCGAGTCATTCAAAAACGATGCTTTGCGTGCCTGGCAGGCATTCGAAGCCAATGGCAAGCACCTGACGGGTGACGAGGCAGACGCCTGGCTTGGCAGTCTTGAAAATGGCGAGGATAAGGATATCCCCGAGTGCCACGATTGATCTGGACCCCGTTCGCGCTGGCGGACATGCAAGGAATCTATCGTTTCCTCTATTCGAAGGATACGGACGCTGCAAGACGTGCAGTGAGGACTATCCGAGAGAGCATCAAGCTCCTCGCCAGGCAACCGCGGGTCGGTCGTCCTGTCGAAGAAATGGAAGCTTCATTCCGCGAGTGGCCTATCGAATTTGGAAGCAGTGGCTATATCGCCCTCTATCGCTTCGATGGAGATATGGCTGCGATACTTGCTGTGCGTCATCAGAAGGAAGCTGGATACGATAGCTAAGTCGAGAAGTAAACGAAGCTGACAGTGCAGGCAGGGGAGGACGGCGCTCGCCCGTGCTATGTCTTGAGGCTATGACTTATTCCGTCCATGCGCGAGCACCGGGCCCAATGGAACGGCCCAAATGCCCGGCGGCTTGTTGGTGAAGTAAAGCGTGGACAAGTCCGGGCTCAGGTGCGCCTGGAAGCCGGACGGGCCGATATGGACAGGTACGCTCCAGCCGTTGGCGGCGGCGAACACGATGAAAAGGTCCGCTGTGTCCGAGGCCGGCGCCCGTTCCGAGCTGAATACCAGGAAGGACTGGTCCGGAGCCACGGCCGGATCGTAATCTTCGGTGACGCCATCGCTGAACGGCAAGGGGCTGGGTGCCTGCAGGCTGTCATTGCGAAACGCGCTTTTGTAAAGCCGGAACGCACCTGTCTTCCCGACGGTCCTGGTGAAATAAATACTGCCGTCCCGTGCAACCGACGGATCGTAAATCGACGGGCCGCTGTTGATGATGTCGGGCAGGCGCACGGGTGTACCCCACCCATCACCTTTCCTGTCCACGCGCCACAGGTTGCCACCGCGCTCCGGTTGCGGCTTTCCGGCATAAAAGCCGTCAAGGAGCGCGCCACCCGCGACCGCCGGACGGTTCGAGACGAAGATCAAGTACGAGCCATCCGGAGCCATCGCCGGTGCGATGCTGTTGCCCACTTTCGAAAACGGCGCCAACTCAGGTTTCGACCACGTCTCGCCGTGCCTGTGCGAGATCATGATCTGGCGCGAGCTACCCGTTCGCCGGGTAAACAGCACGGTATTTCCGTCGGGCGTGAATGCTGGCGATGCGTCGTTCTGGGGACCCCACTGTGCCTCTGCGGAAAACATCGTGGGCGCCGGTGACGGCGGCGAGCCGGTCCGCGCGAATGCGCCGCAGGAGCCCAGGACAAGAACGAGAGCCAGGCTTGTTTTCTTCATGCGAGTGCCTTGATTGCCGGGTGTCACAAGGTAGCTGCGCTGGCGGTCGTAGGCACGCATTTTGTGACGACCGGAGACATGGTTGTTACAAGCGGGACAGTTTGTCCGGCAAGCGACACTTCCGGCCGCATTGGCTTGGCAACGGGTTTCCACCCTGGTTCACTTCTTGCCCGTCCCCTTTGAAGATCCATCGGCTCCGCCTTTGACCTCGTCATACAAGGAGCCGACAAAACGAGCCGCGCTTGTGCCGAAACCCGCTGGTAAAGGGGTCAGCGCACCAGGCACGCGAGCATCGTAAGGAGCGGTCAATTTCGCATAAAGCACGTCTTGCCTTGATTTGCCTTCACCTATCATCTGCTCGACTTCCCTCCGGATGGCAACGATCATGTCGCGGTACGGAACAAGATCGCTGCGATGAATGATTGTGCCGTGGCCCGGTACGAGTACCGTGGCAGGTCCTGCAAGCGCGGTTACCAAATCAACGGCCTCAAGAACACCCTTGAACGTCCCGCCGTGTGCAGCATCAACGAATGGATAGCCGTAGTTGCGGTAGAAATCCCCGATCATGATGACATCCGCTTTTTCAAAGCGGACGATGGTATCGCCGTTGGTGTGCGCGCTTTCGAGGGGTATGAGGTCCACGACCTCATCATCCATACGAATTCGCACCGGGTCACCCGATCCATACGTCACCACGGGAAGCCGCGCCGGATCGGTTCTCGAGGCTGCATTGCCGACCGCCGCCGGCAGTGGTTCGGTCAGCGTTTTGCGTGCTTCCTCCCGTGCGAAGAGCAGCGCACCTTGCTTGACGAAGTACGGATTGCCGCCGGTATGGTCCGGATGCGAGTGGGTGTCGACGAGGAAACGGATGGGCGCATTGCTGATCCGCCGAATGGAAGCCATCACCTTGGCTGCCATGGGCAAGTACTGCGCGTCCACCATGAAAATTCCGTCAGAGCCGACAAAGATGCCGATCCTGCCGCCGGCGCCCTCGGGGTGGCCAGGATCCACGCCAGGCGATCCGGTGAGCGTGTAGAAACCGGGCGCGACCTTCTGGGTAAGAATCTGCGCATCGGCGTAGTCGATGCCAGGGGAGTGGGCCGGCAGCACCGTCGGCGATCCGCTTTGTCCGGGATGAAAACCGGGCGGTTCGATGCCTGATCCCATCGCCAAGCCGCTGGCGACGGTCGTTGCCAAACCCAGGAGGGCCAGTATGGCTGGCCTGGAACGCTTCGGCCTCCGCGAGAGGAAGGGCTTCCAGACGGCGATGACGATGTTCGAAAGAAACAACGTGAACACGATGCCGCCGAACAGATTGGCGCGCGACACGCTTTCGAGAAACTGCGGTGCGAGCTGCCCATGTTCCGAGGACCACCGCGCCCATGACCTTGCGGCTGTCAGTGCAGGAGCCACGACGGGCGTAGCGATGGCTAAAGCCGCCGCGGTCACGCCCAGTTTCATCCATACCCAGAGGGGCGGCCGCCGTCCGTAACGCAACAGCGTCATCGTGATGCCGGTACCAACCAGAAGAAGAAAACCTGGCAGAGCGAGAGTACGCGCGAGAGTCCCGGTTAGCTCGCGGCCGAATGCCAGGGTCTGGAGACTGCCTGCACCAGCCACTCGATCGATAACGAGGCTGGCAAACCGCATGCCGATGGTGAGCGCGAGTCCAACAAAATGAAGAGCAAGAAGTACATGGAAGATGTTGCGTTGTATAGGGGAATTTCTCACGGAAGTACCCTCGGAAAAGACTGGAGTCGCTGGCGCATGAAGTCGGCAGCGGCAGGCGGTAGCCGGCGCTTGGGGGAGTACGTCACTGGCTATGCTGTGCACGCTGCCGAAAACTGGGGCGTTGCAGCTCCCGTCGAATGGCCGTTACGTCGGGAGTGCAGTGAAGATAGGCCGAAGGTGTTTATCAGTCATGTCGGCACCGCGCCCAATTGTTTCAACTGGCTACGACGCAGATCGCCGGCCGCCGGAAGAAAGCTCCTCGCCCCTGGTGCCGCCGGGGTGGAAGAGAGGAAGCGCTACATTGGCGGCGAGGCCGCCGCCGGAGCGTGGTGTCAGACAAAGGCGCCCGCCGTGCAGGCGAACGATACGATCCACAATGGCCAGCCCAAGGCCTGTGCCACTGACGGTCGAACGCGCCGTATCGGCGCGAATGAATGGCCGCAGCAATCGCTCGCAGTCGGCGGCCGGAATACCCGGGCCACGATCAAGCACACTGAAGCCGATCTCATCCGGCTTGTGCCAGGTAACCACCTCTAAACCACGAACGCCGTACTTCACCGCGTTCTCCATCAGATTTCGAACGACGCGCAGCATGGCGATGGATCGGAACTGAAATGGCGGAAGCTTCTGCATCTTGAGCTCAAAGCGATAACCACGCTCTTCGAACTCGCCCGCCAGTTGCAGGATCAAGGTATTGAGATCACCTTCCGTAGCCGGTTCATCGCTACCGGTACGGGCATAGTCGAGAAACTGCCCCACGATGAGATCAATTTGGTCGATATAGCGGCTCACCGGTTCTTCGGAGGGTCGCTGCTCGATAGCCAGCGCCAGCCGCAATTTTGTCAGCGGCGTGCGAATGTCGTGGGAGATACCCGCGAGCATCACCGCTCGACTCGATTCCATCGCCTCCAGGCTGTCCGTCATCATGTTGAATTGACTGGCAACCGTGGCCAGCTCGATCGAGGAGTAGTTCGGCAACCGATCCGGTTGACCGCCTTCTCCCAGCTTGCGGGCAACCTCGGCAATCTCTTTCAGCGGCCGATTGATACGTCGCTGGATGAGCAATGCCACGATAGTAGCCATCAACGCCACCATCATCAGAAGCATGAGCGTCGAGCTTAACCAGCCGAACCGGAGAAGAATTCGCACGGGAAGAACGATCCAGTAGCGCCTATGCTCGATGATGGCGCTGGCCCACAGCCTGGATGACGGGTCGTCCTCCCAGCGGACCTGTGTTTGCGGCAAGACATGCAAGCGCACCGTGTTCAAGAATAGTTTCATCAGCATGCCACTGCCTTCGATGTTTACCGGAGGCTGCGTGTCCGAAGCGATGATGATCTGTCCATCCCGGTTGATCTGCTGAACGATATCGTCGCGCACGGAGGGTGGCGCCCGGGAAAGTGCGACATTCAGCGTATTTATCTGGGTTGCGACGAGCACGCCTTGTTCGATCACGCGTGGTCGCTGCAAAAGCATGTAGACCGCGATGGTTGCGAACTGAACGACGAGCGAAAACGCGATCAACAACACCAAGTTTCGCCCAAAGAGCGATCTTGGCCAAATTCTAATCACGAGCGCTGTCCGGGACGAACATGTATCCGACGCCCCAGATAGTGCGGATGTACTTGGGTTCTGAGGGATCGTCTTCTATCTTTCGGCGCAAGCGAAGAACCTGTACATCAAGACTACGATCCAATGATTCATGTTCGCGTCCCTTCACCTTCTCCAATAGATGCTCGCGGCTCATCGGTCGATGGGCATTGGCTGAGAAAACCTTCAGCAGCTGCAGCTCCATGCTCGACAGAGCCATGACATGGTCGCCGCGCTCCAGCTGCATGCGGGAAATATTGAGCGAGAACGGTCCGAACTTGATCACGTCATCGCAGGACCACGTCACGGAATTCAGCTGCATTTTTTGACGTCGCAGTATGGCGTGAAGGCGCGCGATCAGTTCGCGCGGATCGAAGGGCTTGGCCAGGTAATCGTCCGAGCCCATTTCCAGACCCACGATACGGTCAATCGGATCGCCCCGCGCGGTTAGCATGAGTATGGGAATACTGTGATTCTGGGCTCTCAATCGACGACAGATCGACAAACCGTCCTCGCCCGGCATCATCACGTCGAGAATCAACACGTCGTAAGGCTCACGCTGCAGCATGCGATCGAGTTGATCGGCGCCCGTAAAAGCTGATACATGGAACCCATGTTCGCCCAGATAGCGACGCAACATGCCGAGCAGCTCGGTGTCGTCGTCGACCACAATGATGCGTGGCAAAGAGGCGTTCAAGTCCTTCTCCGGTTCCATGGCTATTCTTCACGACCATTGCTGGCGACGCAATGTGACGCAATGCCGATGACATGCGCTGTAACAATATTGTTTCCGTTGGAACGCTGAAGGCGCGGATTCTTCGGAGGGTGGGTGCTCGGGCGATCACAGTCGTGGAAGCGCCGTGCGCAGACGTAGTTTGAGGTTTCTCCGATGTGATGTCAGTGGAAACTTTGCGACCCTTACTATGGAAAGCGGAGTGTGGTTTCCGGGATGATGCGCGTGCCGTCGGGGCAACTCCCGGCGGTCGGGTGTGGAAACCCGAGTTATAAGTCCGGGTATCGCAGGCTTCACCACCTGCGGTACCCGTGATTCCCCGTTTTTTCTATGGCGGGCAGTCAGGCGAGCTTCGGCTCGGCCGTATTGACTTATACGCGGTTTTCCACCCTGGCTCGCCCGCCACTCTGAGTGCAAACAGCGTGGCGAAATGCTCCTGCATGAGTCAGCGCAGGACGGATGAACCATCGGGTCGTGTCGGAGTGATCCGCGGCTGGCTAACCGGTCATGAACACCATGACGTGACTGGGGCCGACAGGCGGCGCATGCCTGGGTGGTTCATTCGTCCGGTCCGTTGGGTATGAGTCAACGAACTGACGTCGATCCGGGAGCAGACCCATGTCGATTCTCGACCCTCTCGTTCGACGTAGGTATAACGGACCGCTGTGGCGTCCACGAACGAGGAACTGAAGATGACGATCACGATCACCGCCTTTGAGCGGTCGCCCGACGGCGGCAAGGGCTTGGCGCGGGATACGCGCGTGCGCTGGGCGCTTGAGGAAGCAGGCCAGGCGTACACCGTTCTGCCCGTGTCCTTCCAGGCCATGAAGGAGCCTGAGCACCTGGCCCGTCACCCGTTCGGCCAGATCCCCACGTACGAGGAGGGCGATCTCGCCATCTTCGAGTCGGGCGCGATCATCTTCCACATCGCCCAGCGATATCCGGGCCTGCTGCCGGACGACGCCAATGCCCGCGCCCGGGCGGTCACCTGGATGTTCTCCGCGCTCAGTACCGTGGAGCCGCCCATCCTTGATCTGGCGATCGCGAAGTTCCAGGAAGGCGACAAGCCCTGGAGCAAGGACCGCCTGCCCCTGGTCCAGGACCGCATTCGCGAACGGCTGGGCAAGCTATCGGACCGCCTGGGCGATGCCGAGTGGCTCGACGGCGACTTCAGCGCGGGAGATCTGGTGATGGTGTCGGTGCTGCTACGCCTGAAGCCGTCGGGCATGCTGGCAGAATTCCCGATCCTGGCAGCTTATGTGACCCGGGCCGAAGCGCGGCCGGCCTACCAGCGCGCCTTTGCCGATCAGCTTGCCTTCAACACGGCCAGCAAACCGGCTGGGTGACGCGCTCATGCTCTGTGGCGCCACGGAGCGATCCTTTGGCGGGCGCCCCAGGTGGGCTCCGGTCCGGCTGTACCCAAGCGGTTCTCGACGCCGAGCGAGCCAGGGTGCTCCCGCTCGTGATTAACTGAGGCGTTGGCGCAGGGGGAGAATCATCATCGACACGACGACCAGCCTTGGTATCGGGGAATTGCATACTTACTGGGCTTGCCATTGCGCACCAGGGTCTGCCGCACCGCTACCGCAGGATATCGAGAAGACGTTGCTGGCTGGATTGCGGATTAACGTGCTGGAAACCTTGCGCTATCTGCACCACCAACAGCCAAGTTACACGCAATTCGAAGCCTGGATATGGGAGCGCAACGACGGCGAACTGAAAGAAGGTTCGCTTGATCGCCTGCGGCGTGCACTGGCAGGCGGGGCTGTCGGCGCCGAGGTCGGCAATCTCGACGGCGTCGAAGGCCTCAGCGAGGACGACCTTGTCCACTGGGATGAGCATGGCTACGTCATCCTGCGTAACGCGATCACCCCGGAAGCAGCGGAACTCGCGGAAACGGCTATCTACGATTTTCTAGGAATGGACCGCAACGACCCGGAGTCCTGGTATCGCCAATCGCTGGGCCATTCCATCTGGGTGCCGCTACTGCGGCATCGGGCGCTGGCAGCCAATCGTCGCGCACCACGTATTCATAAGGCCCATGCCCAACTTTGGGGACGCGAAGATCTTTGGGTAACCATCGACCAGGGCGGGTTCAATCCGCCGGAGCGAAAGGACTGGCCGTTTCCCGGCCCGCACTTGCACTGGGACGCCACGCTTGCCGAACCACACTGTCTTGAACTTCAGGGCATCGTGTATCTTGCCGACGTTGACGAGGACCAGGGGGCATTCAGCTGCGTGCCGGGCTTTCATCGCACGCTGACGCAGTGGTTGAAAAGCGTCCCTGAGGGTGTGAATGTGCAGGATCATGCGCGGCGCACCCTGACGATGAAGCCGATTGCCGCAAAGCGCGGCGACATGGTCATCTGGCACCACCTGCTGCCGCATGGCAGCAGTCCGAACCGCGCACAACGACCACGCGTCGTCCAATACATGTCGCTGCGGCCCACGAGATTTTCCTATACAAGGGAATGGAAGTCTTGATTGGCGGACTCGTGCACTAATGCGCCCGACGAATGAGCAAGTCCCCAATACAATCATGTAACTTAGCATTCGCGGAGAAAGGGTCATGCAGATTCGATTTCAGGTTGCAGAACGAGGGCACGGTCCATATCGCCACCTCGCTGCCTTGCGCTGGATCATGTGTTTTATTTTTGTCTGGTTCGCGATTCAGAAATTCTCCGCGTATGCGGCGGAATCGATCCAGCCCTTGATCGCGAACAGTCCATTCATGAGCTGGCTGGGCATGTTCGGCGTACGTGGTGAGGCCCGGGTACTCGGCTCGATAGAACTTACGACGGCGACGTTCCTTGCCCTCGGAGCCCGGTTTCCGCTGTTTTCAGCGCTCGGCGCGGCGATAGCCTCCGGCACCTTCGTGCTCACGACCTCTTTCATCCTGACGACGCCTGGTATCACCCAGTGGAGCGCGACAGGCTTCCCCATTGTGTCAACGCTCGTCGAGCAGTTCCTGATCAAGGACATTGCCCTGCTGGGTGTGTGCGTCGTCCTGCTGGTGAGCTCGATCCGGTCGATCGAGCCTTGACCGTGTACGCAAAGAGAACCCAGATATTCCCTTGCCAGTGATTACGGGGCCAGGTTCATTTCCCGGTCACCCTCAAAAAAGGACTTCTTAGATGGCTTCATTTACGACCAAGTCGCTTCTCGCTATGTCTCTGCTGGTAAATGGCTTAGTGGTGGTATTGTTTCTAACGGGGTTTACGTCGTCAAGGTCATCGGCATTCGATGAGATCACAGTCCACCGCATCAACGTGGTGGAACCAGACGGTACATTGCGCATGGTCATTTCAAACAAGAAAGATCTACCCGGCGTGATCGTGAAAGGCAAAGAACAGCCGCCACAGGATCGGCCACAGGCCGGCATGCTTTTCTACAACGATGAGGGCTCGGAGAATGGCGGTCTGATTTTTGGTGGCCGCAAAGACAGCACTGGAAACGTAATCGACTCCGGCGGGAGCCTGTCTTTCGACAAGTACGGGGCCAACCAGATCGTTCAAATCGCGGGTGTCGACGATAAGACCGATCAGTTCGCTGGCATGGCGATCAGGGACGACAACAAGCGCGTTTGGGTGGGTCGCACGGGAGATGGAGACGCCATGCTGTCGCTGATGGATGGGAATGGTCGAAAGCGCATCGTCCTGAAAGTCACGTCAGCCGGTCAATCGAGCCTGGAGTTTTTAGATGCCACCGGCCATGTGGTCAAGCACGTCAATCCTGAGAATATTTAAGCGTCAGATGGCGGTGAGGTCTGCCAGAGCCGGTGACCCGAAAGTTTAGCGGTCTGGCGGTGTTGATATCACCAGATCCTGACGCGCCTGTCCGGTGAAAGGTATAGCGCCTGGTCCGGCGTTACGTCGAACGCCTTGTACCAGATGTCGAGATTCCGGGAATTCCACACCCGCTGCGCCGCAGGCGCGTGAGGATTGGTCAACAGTCGTTGGCGCAGATCGGCATCCCGGTAGTTCAGGCGCCAGATCTGCGCCCAACCCAGGAAGAAGCGCTGCTCGCCAGTAAAGCCGTCCAATGTGGGAGCGGGTTTTCCGTGCAATGAGATTTGCCACGCATCGTAGGCGATGGCCAGCCCGCCCAGATCGGCGATGTTCTCCCCGAGGGTCAGGGCGCCGTTGACGTGGAGGCCAGGCAGCGGCTGGTATGCATCGTACTGGCGTACGAGGGCCTTCGTTTCGTGCCTCGAATCCGGATAGGTCCGATGGCGTCCACCAGGTCGTCAGGCGCCCGCGCTCGTCGTACTTCGAGCCTTGGTCGTCGAATTGATGGGTGATCTCGTGCGCGATGGATGCGCCGATCCCGCCGTAGTTGATAGCTGGATCGGCATTCGGATCGTAGAAGGGAGGCTGCAGTATCGCCGCGGGGATGACAATTTCCACGGCAGAGAAGTTGGCGAAGGCATCGACCGTCATGGGTGTCACCCGCCATTCGTCGCGGTCGAAGGGCTGGCCGAGCTTCTTCATCTCATGATCGAACGCGAAGACGCGCGCCCGGCGCTGGTCGCCGAATGCATCGTCCTCGCGCATGTCGAGGCCGGCGTAGTCGTGCCATCGGTCGGGGTAGCCGAGCTTGGGGTGGAACGCAGCCAGCTTGGCGCGTGCACGGAGCCTGGTTTGCGGAGTCATCCAATCGAGCGCCTGGATGCGCAGGTCCAGGGCGGCGAGCAGGTTGCGAACGAGCGCCTCGGCCGCCGCTTTATGGCCTTCGGGAAAATAACGCGCCACATAGGCCTTGCCGACCTCGTCGGGCACCGCATCGACGGCGAAGGCCACCGCGCGTTTCCAACGCGGCTCGGGCTGTTCAGAGCCGCTCAAAAGCCGACCGTGGAATTCGAAACGCTCCTGGACGAACTCGCGCGGCAGCACGTCGCCGTAGGCATCCAATACGGCCACGCGCAGGGCATCCTTCAGAACGGGGAGTGGCGTGGCGCCGACCACGCGGGCGATCCCGGCGATGGCGCTGGGCTGAGTTACCACCAGGTCGCCCGTCCGGGCCCCTATCCCGTCGAGGAACGCGCCTATGTCGAGGCCCGACGCAAGGGCATCAAGCTGCGCGCGCGTACGTCGGTTATAGGTTTTGCCGGCATCGCGACTGTCCACGCGGTTCCAACTGACCTTCGCGATACCGGTTTCCATGAGCAGCAGTGCATCGGCGCGCCGCGTAGTTTCTTCACGGGCAATGCCTGAAAGGACCAACAAGCGCGCCATGTGGTCGCGATAGGCGGTCCGTGTCTGGACCATCGATGCATCCGGCCGCAGGTAATAGTCCCGATCGGGCAAGCCAAGGCCAGCCTGGCTGAGCTTCAATACATAGGCATCGGGGTCGCGGTCATCCTGGCTGACGGCGACCTCGAACGGCACGGCGACACCTTCGCGTGCGGCCTGCGCGGCGACGCGGGCGTAGTCTGCGCGCGTCGCGACCGCTTCAATACGATCCAGCCAGGTGCGAGCCGGTGTCAGGCCCCTGGTGTCGAGGGCCGTTTCGTCAAGGAACGCGGCATAGGCGGCGCCGGCCTTGCTATGGGTGTCCTTCCTTGCCAGGTCCAAGATGCCCTGGACCCGCTCGCGGTTGAGATCATCCAGGCGCGTGAACATCCCGAAGTTCGACTTATCCGCAGGGATCGGCGTGGAGCGTGCCCACACGCCATTGGCGTAGCGGTAGAAGTCGGACCCAGGTGGGGTCGTGCGATCCATGCCTGCGATGTCGAAACCGAACGGGCCTATCTCGGGCAGCTTGTGCGCCTGGGCATGAACCGAATTTGCCGCGCAGAGCCAAAGTAGCGTAGCGAGGAGGGCCACGGGAGTTTTCTTCATACCCGGATACGAGCTAGCCACTCGATGGATGGTTTTCAGCTAGCAACTCATCAACGGTGGCGAAAAGCTCATGCATTCGAAAGGGCTTTTCCAGGAACCGATAACACTGATACCGCGTCGGCAGCTGCGCGGCGGCATAACCAGACAATACGCAGACCGGGATCTTCATCGCGTCGAGCACGGGTAAAATGTCTTCAGTGGTCTCGCGGGCGAGGCGAAAGTCAATGATGGCCATATGTGGGTGTGCCGCTTCGAGGAAGGACAGCGCGCGGGCCACGGTGGGTGCCGGGCCAAGTACCTCGCATCCATGTTGATTGAGTGCTTCGGCGACAGTGGTGGCTATGAGCCACTCGTCCTCAACCAACAGTATCAATGGCGCCGTCGCCCCGGCAGTCACGGAGGATTGCCTGCAAAGCTGAACCTGATGGTCACTTCCAGACCTTCCGGTTTAAACGCTCTGTCGCACCGGGCATCCAGTTCATAGGCGATCTGATGATCCATCAGCGCGCTACCGAAGCCGCGATGCGCCGGTTCAGCGACGAGAGGACCGCCCGATTCGATCCAATCGATGGTGACATCGCGGTCGCCGTCAACGCGCCAGCGAACCAACACATTGCCGCGCTCGTTGGAAAGGCCACCATATTTGAGGGCATTGACGGTAAGTTCATGGAATACCATCCCCATGGCCAGCGAATACTTCGGGTCAAGTTCGATGATCGGGCCATCGAATTCGAACCGATTTGTGCCGGTAACGGCGCCCAGTTCTTCGCGCAAGAGATCACTCAACGACATATTTGACCAGTTCGCCTCGGTCAATAACTTGTAGGTGCGCGCCATGGCATGCAAGCGATCGAGGAATTGCTCCAAGCCTTGGGTCGTGGAGACACCGCGCAGCGTTTGTGAGGCGATGGCGGTGACGACGGCCAACATATTGCGAACCCTGTGATTGAGCTCACCGATCATGACTCGATGCCGGGCATCGGCTTCGGTGAGCGCGGTCACGTCCACGAACGTCATGACCACTCCGGCCAAGTCACCTGTGCTCGCCGAGTAGGGCAGAAGACAAGTCAGGTAGTGCTTCCGGCCGTCGCGCCGAGTCGTCGACAACTGCACGGTTTTGCGCTGGACCAAGGTCGAATTCAGTTCTCGCTCAAGATCAAAATCAACCAGTTGATGCGCCAGGTCGGTAATCAACCGGCCACGATCGGATGGAATGAGGGTGAAGATATCCGTCGCGGCCTGCGTGTAACTACGGATGGCGAGCTTGCTGTCGAGGAAAATCGTTGCAATGCCCGTGCTCTCGATCAATCCCTGCAAATCGGCATTGGCCAGATCCAGGGCCTCGACATGCCGACCCATCTCGGCATTGACCGTCTGGAGTTCCTCGTTGACCGACTGAAGTTCCTCTTTGGAGGTTTCGAGCTCTTCGTTCGAGGATTGCAGTTCCTCGTTCATCGACATGAGTTCTTCGTTGGCTACACGAAGTTCCTCGATGGCCGTCTCGAATTCTTCGTACGTGGTCTGTAACTGATCACGGGTATCACGCAGTTCGCGCTCAAGGTCATCGAACGACAGGGCGACACCGGAATGCTGGTGATCGCTCGTCAAGGCGGCCGGACCCTGATCAATGAAAAGCACCAGATACAGCGGCGTCGGGCCACCGTCGAAGGGCTCGACCACCAGGTGCACCTTTCTTAAGCCATCATCGCGAGGGACGATGATCTCGGGAAGGGTGACCCGAGCATGGTTGCTTATGGCTTCATGGAGCGATCGGCGCAGACTCAGGCGCAACTCTTTCCGCGCATTACTGAGCAGGTGGCGGCTCGGCGCACCCGGGGAGAACTCCAGATACCTTCCGGTGCCGGCGGAGTAAAACACCGCCTCTCCCTGCGCGTTTATAAGAACATACGCAGGCATATAGGCCTGAAGCACGCGAGCTTCAATCTGCTTGCGAAGCGAGGTCGAGGATGCTCCGGACAATTCGGTGGCGAAACGGTGGGCCGTATGGCGGTTGCTCGCGGTCATCAAGGGCAACGGTAACACCCCGGTGACGGCGTCAAGCCGACGAAACACACGGTGCTTTTTGCTGATGGGCGAGAACAACTGGCTATGGCGCGTGGCGCCTTCAGCCACGCCGACGAAAAGAAAGCCGTCCGGTCGCAGGGCGTAATGCAGAATGGGCAGGATACGGTCCTGGAACTCCTGCCCAAGATAGATGAGCAGGTTGCGACAAGAAACCAGGTCGATGCGTGAGAACGGGGGGTCGCGCAACACATTGTGCGCGGAAAACGTGCAAACGTCGCGAAGGCGTTTGTGCACCACGTAGTGATCCTGGTCGCGTATGAAATACTTCTCGCGCAACGCCAACGGTACGCCATCAAGCAGCACTTCCGGATAGCGGGCCTTGCGGGCAATGCCCAGGGCGCTTTCGTCGATGTCGGTAGCAAATACACGAATGGTCGGGCCCGGTCGGCCAAGCGCATCGGCGCACTCCAGCAGGAGCATCCCGATTGAAAATGCTTCCTCGCCGGTAGCGCATCCAGGTACCCAGACGCGTAGCTCGTCTGTGTTCTTCTTGTTGTGGAAGATTTCCGGGATCACCTCTTTCGCCAGAAGATCGAACGATTCAACGTCACGGAAAAAACTGGTAACGCTGATCAGAAGGTCACGGAACAGAAGGGTGACCTCCGATGGGGTCTTGCGAAGACAAGCTACATAAGCCTCAAGCGTGGAGAGCTGGAGCACGGACATCCGGCGCTCCACCCGGCGAACGAACGTGCTCTGCTTATAACCCGAGAAGTCATGCCCCACCTGGACCTCGAGCAACGCACAGATCTCCTTGCACAACCTGTCGTTGTTTTCGTTGGCCGTCTTGGGCGATGCCTTCTGGTGCATGGATGAAACGATGCCCACCAGGCGTTGCGCAATTTTCTCGACAGGCAGATGCAGGTCGATGACGCCCGCCGCTAGCGCGCTTTCGGGCATTTCTGGAAAAAGCGGGGCCGATCCGTCTTCACCCTGCGCGAAAGTGATTCCGCCGCGCTCCTTGATGGCCTTGAGGCCCAGGGCACCGTCCGCGCCGGTCCCTGAGAGAACCACGCCGATGGCAAAATCGTTATAGTCCTGGGCCAGCGAATTAAACAGGCGGTCGATGGTGGTCGGCGATCGCTCGGTTTTGGGCGCGACAGTTACGACCAGTCGCCCATCAGCCACCGTCATAACGCTGCCCGGTTCGATCACATGAACGCGCCCAGGCGCCACGGTCATACCGTCTTCGGCATGTACGACGGGCATCGATGTCTTGCGCGCCAGGATCTCGACCAACCGGCTTGGGCGGGCCTTCTGCATGTGAAGGACGACAAGATAGCCGGCATCGACTATGCCCTTGTCTGATGCAAAAAATGCCTGCAGTGCTTCAACTCCCCCAGCTGAGGCGCCGATGCCGATCACTACAGTTGCGGAAGGCTTGGCCGGGGTGTGTGACATTGTGCCTTTCTGCGCCTCGGTGGACCGGCCGGTAAGGCCGAAGTGTACATGTGGCCATGCTAGCTTGAGGTGATATTCGACAGGCGGCCGCCGATAGGCGCCGTGCCTACCTGGATGACCGTGAGAGTGGCTTGACCGTGCACAAGCTCTGATCGACCGTATCGGCATGCCGAAGTGATAAACACCGGGGGGAAAAGGATGAGCGCCATGACCCTCGCCAGCCGACGGATGATTTGACCATGGCGACTTTTAGCCGCCGGGGCATGAAGCACACACGCATCTAGCCACTAGCGCCCAGTCGCACGCGGCGCCGTCGACCCTCGTACCACCAGGTCAGCCGACAGCACACGCTTGCGCGGTGGCACCTGGGGATCGTTGAGCAGCTCGAGCATCATGGTCATCGCTTCCCGCCCCAGTGCATTCTTTGGCTGGGCAACGGTGGTAAGCGATGGCGAGGTGTAGCGCGCGAAGCGGATGTCGTCGAAGCCGACGACGGAGATATCCTCCGGCACGCGCAGGCCGTGCGAGATCAACGCGCGCATCGCACCGATCGCCATTTCGTCGTTCGAACAGAACACTGCGCTGAAGCAGTGCCCCTGCGACAGGAGCAACTCGATGGCGCGCTCGCCGGCTTCGATCGAAAAGTCACCGATGGTGGTAAGCAGGGGGTTGGCTGGAAGCTTTGCCCGCTGCAGGGCCAGGCGATAGCCCTGCTCGCGGTCGACGCATATCGGGCTCGACGGCGGGCCGGCGATGAAGGCGATGTCCCGGTGCCCCAGCGTGACGAGATAGTCGACCGCGGCGCCTGCGGCGGTGACGTTGTCGATATAGACGCTGGAAATATCGCTGTCCTTGACGTACTCGCATGCATTGATCACGGGCAGGCGGCCATCGATGGGAATGGCCGGTACACGAGGGGACATGGTGATGATGCCGTCGGCCTGGCGCGCCGCGACCATGTCGGCGTAGGCCTGCTCGCGTACCAGGCTACTTTGCGTCTCGCCCAATAGCACGGAGTAACCATTCTCGTGCGCGACCTGCTCGATGCCCCGGATCACCTCGGAGAAAAACGGGTTGGCGATGTCGGGGAGCAGGGCGATGATCAGGCGCGTGCGCGCTGTGCGCAGGTTGCGCGCCAGTGCATTGGGCGTATAGCCCAACCGTTTAACCACCTCGTGGATGCGCAGGCGTGTCGCTTCGCTGACGATCTCCGGTCGCTGCAAGGCGCGTGAAACGGTTGCAACTGAAACCTTGGCGATGGCGGCGATTTCCTTGACAGTCCGCACGCGCGTAGGCTGCGCCGCAGCATTCGCATGCACGCCCTTCGCGCCCTGCCGCTTGCGCTTGGATCCGTCCGCACTCACGAGTTCCCGCCCCTCTTTTTCGCCGTTGAGCCCCGGACGATACCAGCCGGCAGCGCCCGGGGATGGATGTCCGAGATGGTCAGCCTGACCGATATTTGTGCAGTGCAATGTAATGGATTACATGAAATCGTTGCATCGACGTCTTCACATCTGCTACATACATTGCCACATTTAAAGCGTTGGGCGGCAAGGGGTCCAGCACATTGGGCCTAAACGCCACCCAAGCGAAACAGCCAATGCCAGTATTGATGCGGATGTAATCGAATACATTCTGGCGCCAGCAATAGATCGGAGGGGAAATGGCACGCCAGTCCATAGCGACCAGCGCCAGGGCAGTCACCCGATGAAGAAACTCGGCATGGGGCTGGTCGGCCCCGGCTTTATCGCCGCTCATCATCTGGATGCCGTACGTCGCCTGGGTAACGTCGACATCGTCGGCATTGCAGGCTCCAGCGCCGAATCGGCGAAAAAGCGGGCGCGTGAACTGAACGCCGGCCGGGCCTATGCGAACTACCAGGAGCTGCTGGCCGACCCCGCCGTGCAGGTGGTTCACAACACCACGCCCAATTACCTGCACAGGGAGGTCTCGCTGGCAGCATTGCGCGCCGGCAAGCATGTGATCTCCGACAAGCCGCTTGCCAGCAACACGCAGGAAGCGCGTGAACTGTACGAAGCGGCGCGCAAGGCCCATGTCGCGCACGTCGTCACCTTCAATTATCGCGGCTATCCGCTTGTCCAGCAGGCGCGCGCGATGATCGCCAAGGGCAAGGTGGGTCCAGCGGTGTTCGTGCATGGTTGCTACCTGCAGGATTGGCTGACCGACGAGCGCGCTTATTCATGGCGCCTGGATCCCAAGCTGGGCGGCGCCAGTTCCGCGCTGGGCGATATCGGCTCGCACTGGTGCGACCTGGCCGAGCACGTGACCGGCGCGCGCATTACCTCGGTACTGGCGGACCTGCAAACGGTCGTGCCGGTGCGCGAAGCGCCGGCGGCCTCGCCAAAAGCTTTCGCCGGCGCGTCCAAATCGGCAGCACGGCGCAAAATCAAGATCACCAGCGAAGACCTCGCCAGCGTGCTGCTGCGTTTCGACAACGGTGCTCGCGGCTGCGTCACCGTGGGCCAGGTACTCCCCGGTCACAAGAACGACCTTCGCCTGGAGGTAAGCGGGCGCCTGGCCTCGCTGGCCTGGCGGCAGGAGCAGCCCAACGAACTATGGATCGGCCACCAGGCGCAGGCAAACACGCTGCTGACGCGCGATCCGGCGCTGCTCGATCCCGCCGCGCGCGGCTATGCACACCTGCCGGCCGGCCATCCGGAGGCCTGGGCGGATGCCTTCCGCAACCTGATGGCTGACGCCTATGCCTGGATTGGGCGCGGCGGCACGCCGGAAACAAAACCCGCGGCGCTACCTACTTTCGCCGACGGCTACCGCAATAGCCTGCTGGTCGACGCGATGCTCAAAAGCCATGCCGCCGGTGGGGTATGGCAGCACGTCGAAGACCCTCTCGAACCACGACGTACAAAGGGGAAACGGGGATGAAGTGGCGCCTTAGGGTAATGATGCTGTTCGAGTTCGCGATCTGGGGCGCGTGGTACGTCACGGTCGGCACCTGGCTCGGCCAGACGCTGCATTTCAGCGGCAAGGAAATCGGTGCCATCGCCGGCACCACGGCCGTCGGCGCGATCATCTCGCCTCTCTTTGTCGGGCTGCTTGCCGACCGGCTGTTCGATACGCGCCGTGTGCTCGCCCTACTGCATATCGTAGGCGCCGTGCTGCTGGTGGTTGCCGCCCAACAAAGCTCGTTCCCGGCACTCTACGCGGCCCTCCTGGCCTACAGCTTGAGCTACATGCCCACGCTGGCGCTGACCACCTCGCTTGCCATGCGGCATATCAATAATCCGCAGGAAGAATTTGGCGCGATCCGCGTGTTCGGCACCATCGGCTGGATCGTGGTGGGCTTGATCGTCGGCGCCTGGGGCGTGGAAGCCACCGCGTCGCCCTTGCACCTGGCCGCTGGACTGTCGGTCGCAATGGCGGGGTATTGCTTCACCTTGCCCCCGACGCCGCCCCTGGCGAACACCGAGCGTTTCAAGCTGCGTCACGCGCTTCCGCTGGAGTCCCTGCATCTGCTGCGCGACCGATCGATGGCGGTGTTCGCGCTTGCCTCGTTCCTGATCTGCATCCCACTGCAGTTCTATTACGCCTTCACCAACCTGTTCCTCAACGAAATCGGCGTGGTGAACGCCGCCGGCAAGATGACCGGCGGGCAGATGTCGGAACTTTTCTGCATGCTGCTTATTCCCTGGTTCTTCCGGCGCCTGGGCGTGAAGTACATGCTCGCCATGGGCATGCTGGCCTGGGTGGTTCGCTATGGCATGTTTGCCTTCGGTGGCACGGGCGATCTGATGTGGATGCTCTGGCTCGGCATCATCCTGCATGGCATCTGCTTCGACTTCTTCTTTGTCGTGGGCCAGATCTATATCGATCGCGAGGCCCCGTCCGCCCTGCGCGCGGCAACGCAGGGGCTGATCACCTTCCTGACCTACGGCCTGGGCATGTTCGTCGGTTCGTGGCTGTCCGGGGTGGTGGTCGACACTTATGTGCACACCAACGCCCAGGGCGTTGCGGTACACGACTGGCACGCCATCTGGACCATCGCCGGGGGCTGCGCCGCCGTCGTCCTGGTGTTGTTCGTATTGCTGTTCAAGGATCGCAAGGCGACGGTGGGCAGTCCCGTCCCCACCGCCATCTGATTCGACCCCCTCACCCCCACCTGGCTCTCCGGGAGAACCGTTCATGATGAATCGCAGGCAGTTCCTGGCTCGTTCGGCACTATTTGGTTCGGCGGCGTGGCTCACTCTTGGCTCGCCGGGCAAGCTCCTTGCCGCCGCGGCGCAGGGCAAGGCGCTTGGCATCCAGCTCTACATGGTGCTGGACGCCTACCAGCACGACCCCATCGGCACGCTCAAGACGCTCAAGGCGATCGGCTATACGGAAATCGAAGCCATCGTCACCAGCACGGCCAAGACCCTGCGCGACCAGTTGAACGAAACAGGTCTGCGCTCGCCCAGCATGCACTTTGACAGCCTCGGCTTCGAGCCGGGTATTGACGCCGCCCACGTGCTTGGCGCGCAGTTCATCGTCAGCAGCATGCTGCCGTCCATCATGCAGAAAGAAGGCAAAGGCGCGCAGCCGACCTACTCGCTCGACGAAGCCAAGCGCACCGCGGAGTACGCCAACCGTCTTGGCGAAAAGGCGAAGAAAGCGGGGCTGCAATACGCCTACCACAATCACCATCTTGAATTTACCGACGTGGGTGGCGGGCTGACGTTCTACGACGTGCTGTTGAAGGAAACCGACCACAAGCTTGTGCAGTTCGAGCTCGATTGCGGCTGGGTCCACGCAGGCGGCAAGAATCCCGCGGACTACTTCAAGGCAAATCCCGGTCGCATCCCGCTGATGCATGCCAAGGATTTCCTGCCCGGCGCCAGCGACAAGAACAATTTCCCGGGGGCGGAACTCGGCCGCGGCACACTCGATTACAAACCGATCATGGCGGCGGCGGACACCTCGGGACTGAAGCATTGCTTCGTCGAGCAGGAAGGCCCCTACGCCCGCATGAGCCAGCTCGACGCCGCGCGCGTCGATTTCGCCTACCTGCGCCCGCTGCGCTGAACTATTCGAAGGCAAACGCATGGAAAAGAACACATTTGATGCCATCGTCGTCGGCACCGGCGTCAGTGGCGGCTGGGCCGCCAAGGAACTCACCGAGAAGGGGCTCAAGACCCTGGTGCTCGACCGCGGTCCCATGGTCAAGCATGGCGACTACCCGACCGCCTTGAAGGCGCCATGGGAACTGCCGTACGCCGACGAGCCCACGCAGGAAGACATCGCCCGTCATCCGAAAAGCACGCGTCCGTCGTTCTACGGCATCACGCAGTCCACCAAACACTGGTTTGTCGACGACATCGACAACCCCTATGAAGAGACCAAGCCGTTCGACTGGTTCCGTGGCTACCACGTCGGCGGACGTTCGCTGATGTGGGGCCGGCAAAGCTATCGCTTCAGCCAGATGGACTTCGAGGCGAACGGCAAGGACGGCGTGGGTGTGGACTGGCCCATCCGCTACGAAGACATTGCTCCCTGGTACGACTATGTCGAGCATTTCATCGGCGTCAGCGGAGCGACCGACCACCTGGCGCAACTGCCGGACGGTCAGTTCCTCAAACCCATGGCGCTGAACTGTGTGGAAAAGGATTTCCAGGGCAAGCTGGACGACAAGTTCAAGCGCAAGCTGATCATAGGCCGCACCGCCAATCTTTCCGAGCCGCTCAAGCACAACTTAAGTCCACAGCGTGGGCAGTGCCAGTATCGAAACCTGTGCATGCGCGGCTGTCCTTTCGGCGCCTATTTCAGCAGCAACTCATCGACGCTTCCCTCCGCCGAGAAAACCGGCAACATGACGATCGTCACCAATGCCATCGTCTACGAGGTGATCTACGACAACGTGAAGGGCAAGGCGACCGGTGTACGTGTACTGGACGCGGAGACCGGTCATCAGACGGAGTACTTCGCGCGTGTGATCTTCCTGAACGCGTCTACTTTCGGTACCACGCATATCCTGCTCAATTCCATCTCCAGCCGCTTTCCCAATGGCTTCGGTAACGATAGCGGGGAAGTGGGTCACAACATCATGGATCACATCTTCGGCAACGGTGCGGGGGCGCTGGTGGAAGGCCATGAAGACCGCTACTACTCCGGGCGTCGGCCCAATGGCTTCTACATCCCGCGTTACCGCAACGTGGGTGCCGACAAGCGAGGTTACCTGCGCGGCTTCGGCTACCAGGGCGGCGCAAGCCGTAGCGACTGGACGCGCCTGGTCGACCAGCCAGTACTGGGCGACGACCTCAAGCGTGCCGCGGAGAAGCCCGGTCCGTGGGAAGTGTCGATGATGGGTTTTGGTGAAATGCTCCCCAATCACAAGAACATGGTCACCCTTGATCGCCGGATCAAGGATAAGTACGGCATGCCCATACTCAATTTCGATGTCGCGCACCGCGAGAACGAACACGTGATGACCAAGGAGATGGTGGACGACGCACTGGAGATGTTTACCGCCGCCGGTTACAAGAATGTGCGTTCCTTCACGATGAAGGCCAATCCCGGCGCAGGCATACACGAAATGGGCACTGCTCGCATGGGCCGCGATCCGAAAACCTCGGTGCTCAACGCCTGGAACCAGATGCATGCCTGCAAGAACGTCTACATCACCGACGGCTCGGCCATGGCCTCGTCCGCCTGCCAGAACCCGTCCCTGACTTACATGGCGCTGACCGCACGCGCGGCCAGCCATGCCGTGGAAGAACTCAAGCGCGGCAACATCTGAGGATCCGCCATGAACCGTCGTGAATGGTTGAAAAGCATGTCCACGCTTGCCGTGGGCGTTCTCGCAGCGCCCTCGCTGGTTGCGGTGTTCGATGCCCATGCCGCTTCGCAGAAGCCGGGTGCGGCACCCCGGTTCTTCAATCCAGCGCAAACCAGCCTGATCGGCGCGGTGGCCGACATCATGATCCCGCATACCGATACCCCGGGCGCGCTCGACGCCGGTGTGCCGGCGTTTATTGATTCGATGTTCAAGGACGCTTATACCAAGGGCGATCAGCAGCGGTACCTCACCGCGATGGCCGCGTTCGACCAGGCCGGTGGCAAGCCGTTCCTGCAACTTGACGAGGCCAAGCGAAAGGCGCTGGTGACAAAACTCCACACCAAGGCGTTGGGCGAATCGTCGACTGCCAAGCTGTCACCTGAGGAGGACTTCGTGCTGATGACCAAGAAGCTGGCCATGCTGGGCTTCTTCATGTCCGAGCCTGGTTGCACGCAGGTGCTGCAGTACGTCGCCATTCCTGGCGGCTATAAGGCCGATATACCGTTGTCCCAGGCGGGCAACGGCAAAGCGTGGGCTGTCGAAACGCAGCTCAAGATCTGACCCATGAACCGGATGCGGAGCGAATGCGCATGAAAACACTCAAGGGTCCGGGGATCTTCCTTGCCCAGTACGCAGGCGATGCGGCGCCCTTCAATACGCTGCCAGATATCGCCCGATGGGCGGCATCGCTCGGTTTTGTCGGCGTGCAGATTCCCACTAACGATCATCGCCTGTTCGACCTGGAGCAGGCGGCGGCTAGCAAGACGTATTGCGATGACATCGCCGGCATGCTGGCCGAACACGGGCTGGCTGTGACCGAATTGTCCACGCATCTGCAGGGGCAACTGGTGGCCTCGCATCCTGCCTACGACCGCTTGTTTGACGGTTTCGCGCCGGAGGCATTACGTGGCCACACGCAGCAACGCCAGGCCTGGGCAGTGGAACAGCTCAAGCTTGCAGCTACGGCAAGCAAGCATTTCGGCCTGACCGCGCACGCGACCTTTTCCGGCGCGCTGGCCTGGCATCTGTTCTACCCGTGGCCGCAACGCCCCGCCGGGCTGATCGAAGAAGCCTTCGCGGAACTGGCTAAACGCTGGCTGCCCATTCTGGATGCGTTCGACGAGGCCGGGGTCGATGTCTGCTATGAACTTCACCCTGGCGAGGATCTGCACGATGGCGCTACCTTCGAGCGCTTCCTCGACGCCGTGGGTCACCACCCGCGCGCCAATATTCTCTACGACCCGAGCCACATGGTGCTGCAGCAGATGGACTATCTGCAGTTCATCGACTTCTACCACGATCGGATCCGCGCGTTCCATGTGAAGGACGCCGAGTTCCGTCCCAATGGACGCGCTGGTGTCTACGGCGGCTACCAGAGCTGGATCGATCGCCCCGGCCGCTTCCGCTCGCTGGGCGATGGGCAAATCGATTTCCGTGCGATCTTTAGCAAGTTCGCACAGTACAGCTACCCAGGCTGGGCCGTGCTCGAGTGGGAGTGTTGCATCAAGGATGCGCAACAGGGCGCAAAAGAAGGCGCGGTGTTTATCCGCGACCACATCATCAAGGTCACCGAGCGCGCGTTCGACGATTTCGCTTCGAGCGGAAGCGACCGCGGGGTTAATCGCAACA
Organism: Pinirhizobacter sp.; assembly: GCF_036499745.1. Lineage (NCBI taxonomy): Bacteria > Pseudomonadati > Pseudomonadota > Gammaproteobacteria > Lysobacterales > Rhodanobacteraceae > Pinirhizobacter > Pinirhizobacter sp. Next base: position 56,555 of record NZ_DASYDG010000001.1, on the reverse strand, counting down.
TCCTGGGACTCGAATAACCATGTCCACGAATTCCCCTGGTATCAGTCGCCGTGCCGCGATAGGTCGCTTCGCCGCGGCGGCGGCGGCCTTTGGCTCCATGCCGATGATCGCGTCCGCGGCTGCCACCGTCGGCAAGAAAGCACCTGGAACGGCATCACCCGGGCGCCTGAAGCAATCGCTGAGCCGTTGGACCACCAAGGCGCCACTCCCGGAACTGTGCAAACGCCTTAAGTCCCTGGGCTTTGCCGGTGTCGATCTGCTGTATGCGGACGAATGGGCGACGGTCACCGACAGCGGCCTGGCCGTATCGATGGGTTATCCCGCCCGGCGGGATGACTTCATCACGATGGGCTTCAATGACCCGGCCAATCACGCCACCTTGCTGAAGGAACTGGAAACAACCATCCCGCTTGCCAAGCGCGCCGGCTTGACCAACATGATCACCATGTTCGGCAACCGCAAGCCGGGCATCGACGAGCGCCAGGCCATCGACAACTGCATCACAGGCCTATCCAAGATCGCACCCCTGGCGGCCGAGAACGGCATTACCGTGTGCGTGGAGCTGCTCAACAGCAAGGTCGACCACCACGGTTACCAGGGCGACAGCACCGGGTTCGGCGTGGCGGTGATGAAGGGCGTCAACTCGCCCAACGTCAAGCTGCTCTACGACATCTATCACATGCAGATCATGGAGGGTGACGTGATCCGCACCATCCGCGACAACATCCAGTGGATCGGGCATTTTCATACCGGTGGCGTGCCGGGTCGCCATGAGATTGACGGCACCCAGGAACTCAACTATCACGCTATCGCCAAGGCGATCGCGGATCTGAATTTCCAGGGCTTCATTGCGCACGAATTCATGCCATCGGCCGCCGATCCGTTCGAGTCATTTGCCGAGGCGTTCAAGATATGCACGGTATGAACTTCCATCAAGGGGCGTCCATGAAAAAGCCAAGCGCGATTGTCCTTACCCTTTTTGTCCTCGCCGCCACCGGGGCATCGTCCGTATGGGCACAGACCGATCCCAAGGCGACCGAGCAGTGGGAGCCGGTGCCCAAGGTGGTGACGCCGGGCAAGCAGGATAGCGCGCCGCCATCGGACGCCGTCGTGCTGTTCAATGGCCGGGATATCGCCCAATGGGAATCGTCCAAAGACCATTCTCCCGCGCACTGGAAAGTGCACGACGGTGTGATGACGGTCGACAAGGGCACGGGCAACATCCAGACCAAACAGAAGTTCAGGAACTACCAGTTACATCTGGAATGGCAGGTGCCCAAGGACATCACCGGCGAAGGCCAGGGGCGCGGCAATAGCGGTTTGTTCGTTGCATCGACGGGCCCGGGGGATGAGGGCTACGAAATTCAGATCATGGATTCGTGGAAGAACGCAACCTACGTCAACGGACAGGCGGCCAGCATCTACAAACAGACACCTCCCCTGGTCAATGCGATGCGGATGCCGGGGGAATGGCAAGCCTATGATGTCATCTGGACAGCGCCGGTTTTCGCCGCCGACGGCACGCTGAAATCACCGGCCTACGTGACGCTGCTCCATAACGGCGTGCTGGTGCAGAACCACACCCAGCTCGCCGGCGAGACCTTCTACATCGGCAAGCCGAAGTACAACCCATACACCGAAGCGCCCATCAAGCTCCAGGCGCACGGCGACCACTCGCAGCCCATCAGTTTTCGGAATATCTGGGTGCGGCCGCTGGATTGAACGAACGGCAATACGGGGCCATTACTTCTCTGCCGGAGTAGTGCCCCGTTTCATCGGATCCTTGTCCAGTTGCCGGTACAACACTTGTAGCGCCGCTGTCTTGCGCCGCACAACACCCGTGGCGTCACCGACCAGTTCATCCGGCGCCAGGTCGCGGCCGAAGAAGTGGTGCAGCAGGGTTTTCGGCGAGGCGTCGAAGCCTTCGGCCATCAGCGCGGCGTAGCGCTTGCGAAAATCGGCCGGATCGTGGATCACCATGTCGAACATTTTCGTGGCCCACAAGCCGGCGTACAGGTAGTTGGCCAGGTACAACGGATCTTCGAACATCAGGCGCTTGCCGATCCAGGCATGGGCCAGCTCAGGGTCGATGGATGGCCAGATCTCGAAGCGGCGTGTCGTCTCCAAAGTAAGCTTGTCCAGGTCGCTTGCGCCATGGATCCTGCCGGCGACGACCCCGTCGTAGATGCCCTCTTCCAGCTGCGCTTCCTCCGCCGAGGTAAATATCTCGAAGGTCATCTCGTCGAGCTGGGCTTGCAGGTAGTGTGCCTTGGCAGCCGGGCTGTCCGCATGCCGGTAGAGGTATTCATAGAACAGCATCTCGTTGAGGATAGCCACGCCCTCCTGCATCCAGTTCGGCCCGTGGTTGTAGAAGGGCGACACACCGTGCTCATTCATCAGCTGGCTGTGCAGGGCGTGGCCACCTTCGTGGGCCACCACGCTGGCCTGCTTCAGGGTGGGCTTCCATTGCCCCAGGAACAGGCCGGCGGGAACACCCGGTGCTGAGATGGAGAAGGCATCGTTCACGCGGTTGCCCGGGGTGCTGGTCAGGTCCGTGCGCCGGTTGGCCGGATCGAGCAGCTCGCGGAAGTGCTTCGTGTAGTCCCGGCCCAGGGGTGCGAGCGCGAGTGGGATCACCCGGCGCAGTTCGGCGTAGTCGAATACCGGCGGCGTGAATCCCGCCAATGGCACGCCCAGGTCCCAACTGTGCACGGCTTCCAGCGCGAGCTGCCGCCCGATATGCGCGGCGCGCAGGCGCTGGTAGTCCATCAGCGCCGGCGCCTGGGCCTGGACGGCCCTGGCCGTGGCATCGACGTCGGCACGGTCGAACAGGCGCGCGAAATAGGTGGCTTCGGGTGCATCCGCGAAATGCTGCAATCTGGCCGTGTGATCGTTAGCGCCAACGATCCCGACCAGGGTCGAAGCATAGGTTTCGCCCTGGACGGCCAGCGCCTGCTGGCGCTGCAGCCAGGCGCGCTGGCGCACGGTGCGGTCGGGGTCCGCGGCCAGTGCATCGGCGTCCTTGCTGGCGTCGAGCTCGCCGTGGCTGGTCTGTACCTTGCCGTAGGCCGTGGCCCGGCGCGTCTTCTGGTAGATGTTCCAGAATGCCGTGCTGGCCTGGTCGGACAGCTCATCCATGACCTTCTGCTCGCCCTCGGGCAGCTCGTGAGGAAGGTGGCGCGTGGCGCGCTCGAACAACCAGCGGTAATAGCCCAGTGCAGGCAACGCCGCGACGTCACTATCGAAGCCGTCCTTGCCGAGTTTGCGCAGGGTCTGCTGGGCGCGCGTTACCAGGGTGTCGCGTTCGGCGTCGATATCCGAGCTGGCATGGTCGGCCGCCTGGTCGTCGATGTTCCGTGCCGTCTGCAGGTGCAGCCACGCGCCGTGGCGCTGGGCGCGCGTCAGCAGGGCCTCGCCACGGTGCAGGTAGTCGAGCAGGGCCGAAGGCGAGGGCGTATCGAGCACTGGGAACGCAGCGATGTCGGTGGCCAACTGGGACCGGTCGGCCGCCTCCTGGACCGGGCTGGCAAAGTAGGCGGCGTCATCGATGTGATGGTCGTCGGCGAACACCACGGGGCTGGCGAAAGCCAGCAGGCAAACCAGGGGAAGTGCTTTCATTGCCGCACCCTACCAAGGGGGCGCATGCCATGCTTTACGCGGATTAGCGCGGCTAACGCATGGTTTCCCGCCAGGCCGAAGGTGTGGTGGCATACACGGCGCGGAACGAGCGCGAAAACTGCGTGGCACCGGCGAAACCACAGTCCAGGGCGATCTCCAGCAGAGGCCGGCGCGTGGTGCGCAGCAAGTGGGCGGCGCGCTCAACACGCAGCCGCCGGACGTAATCGCCGACCGTGCAGTGATGGAAACTGCGGAAGCTTCGAGCCAGGTGCACTGGGTGGCGGTCGGCGAGTTCCGCCAGGGTTTCCAGGGTGATGCCCGCCGCGGGATCCTCGTGCAGGCTTGCGCGCACGCGGCGCAGCCAGCCCGGCTCGGCATGGGCAAGCTCGGCCAGTCCGCGCCCGGTTTCGGCCAGGATGTCCAGCGCGAGCGCCTGGGCGGACATCGGGACGAAGGCGTCGCCGACAGCCAGGGCATCGACGATGGCCCGCCCCATGGCCTGGAGCCGGCGCGACCGGCGCAGCAACGGACGTCCATCCATCCGCGTGCGGTGTTCGGACAGGATCGCGGCCAGGGCCTCATCGACGGCAAAGATCACCTTGCGGGCGCCCACCTTGCCGAAACGCTGGGCATGCGCGGCATGGGCGGGGCAGTACAACAGATCGCCCGGCGCGTGCTCGTTGCGCATGCCCAGGACGGTTTCCTCGTAGGCGCCGTCCACCACCAGGCAAAACCACGCTTCATCATGCCGATGCTCGGCCATCTGGCCGTTGGGCTGGTACCGGGAAACATGCAGATCGACGATCGAGTCCATGCCACGCTCCCCACCACGATGCGCCTGACTATGGCGCTGCGGGGTGCTGGCTGGCAAGGCTCCGGCGTTCTGGATTGCCACCCGGCGCTACGCGAAATCCACCTGCCCTGGTACCTCAGGAAAATTTACGGCGCCGGACCTCGCCGCACGGTATAGCGCTGCCAAAAATAGATGGGCAATCCAGCAGGCCATAAGGGGTCAGAGCATTTTTACGGTCGACGAAGTACCCTGACCCCTTAAGCGTGCGTCGCCCCGGCCGTGGCATCATGCGGTGCCATCGCTTCGATCGCCTGCCATGCCTATCCGCACCGCCAGCAAAGATCTGTTCGCCGCTCCCGCAGCGCAGCACGCGGTCCGTATTGGCATCGGCGGCTGGACGTATGCGCCCTGGCGCAAGAATTTCTATCCGGATGGCCTGGTACAAAAGCGCGAACTGGAATACGCCAGTCGCCATCTGCGCGTCATCGAGATCAACGGCACCTTCTATGGCGCACAGAAGCCAGCCACCTATGCGCGCTGGGCAGCCGAAACGCCGGAAGGCTTTGTGTTCTCGCTCAAGGCGCCGCGTTATATCACCCAAAGCAGGCGCCTGGGGGACAGTGCTAAAGGCATTGCCGCGTTCATCGAAGGTGGACTGGATCAGATGGGCGATCGCCTGGGTCCGATCCTGTGGCAATTGCCGCCGTCGCATCGCTTCGATGCGGATGACCTCGATGCGTTCCTGCACCTGCTGCCGGCCACGTTGGCTGGGCGCCCGCTTCGGCATGTCCTGGAAGTACGGCATGAGAGTTTCCTCAGCGACGAATACGTGGCGCTGGCGCGCTCGCATCGCATCCCGACGGTTTTCACCGATTCGCCGAAGTTCCCATCGCTAGCCGATACAACGGGTGATTTCACCTATGCCCGATTGATGCGCAGCGAAGATGGCGTCGCCACGGGCTACAGCGCGAAGGATCTGGACGCCTGGTCGAAACGCGCGCAACGCTGGGCGATTGGCCAGGACAATCCCGAGCTTCCGCACGTGGATGCCGCCCTGCCTGATGGCGGCGCGCGCGATGTTTTCATCTTCTTCATCAGCGCCGCCAAGCACCGCAACCCGGCGGCAGCGATGGCACTGCAAGCGCGCGTGGACAAAGCCCACCGGTAATCGCCCGAGGAATCGCTATGCGTGCCAACCGTCTTCTTCCGCTACTGGTTCTCATCGCGCTGGTCGGCTGGCTCTACTTCAAGCCGATGCAGCACGGCCAGGTAGATACCGCGAAGCCCACGCCGCAAGGTCAGGTAAGCACCACGCCACCGGCAAGCTACCAGGCCGAGGGCGCTTGCCCGGTGTTGCCAGGCTTCCTGCCTCAGGAAGCCTTACAGACCATCAAGTTGATCGAAGGCGACGGTCCGTTTCCGCATCGCCAGGACGACACGGTGTTCGGCAATCGCGAAGGCCTGCTGCCTTCCCAGGCGAATGGCTACTACCACGAGTACACCGTCGAAACGCCGGGTAGCGACACGCGTGGCGCGCGACGAATCATCACCGGCGGTACGCCGCCAGCGGTGTACTACTACACCGCCGATCACTACAGCAGCTTCCGCTGTTTTCAGGTGCATCCATGAATTCCCTGCTCGACATCGACCTGAACGACGCCACCACCCATGGCGTCTTCTTCGTCACCCAGGACGATATCGCCGCGCTCGATGGCGCTGCCCAATCCACCTCACTGCGCACGCTGCCTATCGACCTGCACGATTGCACCGACAAGGCATCGCTGCTGCGCCACCTGGATGATGCGCTGCACTTTCCGGCCGGCTTCGGCGGCAACTGGGATGCACTCTCCGACAGCCTGCGCGACCTGTCGTGGCTACGCGCCAAAGGTTATCTGTTACTGATCACGCACGCTGAAACGCTTCGGGATGCCGACGAGGCAGAGTTTGATATTTTCACGGGCATCCTGGACGAGGCCGCCGAAAGCTGGCACTCCGCCGGCGTGCCGTTCCTCGCCTGCATTGCGCTGCCCGAAAGCGCTGCTGACGAGGCCGATGCTTGAGCGAAATGACATTACCTTTGCTCCTGGCGCGGCAACGTACCTATCAATACGATATTGCCTTTCCTGGAGGACAGACTGATGGCGTTGGTCGATTTTGAATCGCTAGCGGCGGATCTTCCGACCGCCTGGACCTCCTTCGTCACCGGGCAGGTGGGTCCGGCGCGTATCAAGGTTATTCGCATGGACGATCAGGCATACGAGGAAGAAACGCATGACTACAACGAAGGTCTTCTGGTCATCAACGGAAAGATGATGCTGCAGGTGCGGGGCGAAGAGGTTGTGGTGTCGGCGGGACAGATGTACTTGGCGATTGCGGGTGTTCCGCACTCGGTATTGCCAGGTAGTTATGGCACGTTGGTGATCATCGATATGTAACGGATGTACGAATACAGGAAGGATTGATGTTCGAGGATGCAACAAGGATTGTCGGGTCAATCGTCCGGTATGTTGTTGTGGACGTGATTTTCGACTTCGTACTCCTCCAGGTAGGACGTGGTGCCTTGCTCGCAGTCACCATGGGCCGGTATCCGACGCGCAACGATTGTGAGCGATCCCGCAGTGGCATTGAGTGGGCCGGATTTCTGACCCTTGTCGTCATCTGGTTGGCTATCGCGGTCTATAACAACCTTCGGGAATGATCGCGACTGGCATTAATGCCGGCGAGCAAGCCTTCCGACCCTCACTAACGACAGCTACTTCCGAATCGGCGCCGTCGACCCGCGCACCACCAGCTCCGGACTGAACCCCTCATTGCTGATTTCCCCGGCAATACCATGCGCCTCACGCTCAAGCTCCGCGATCAACCGCCGCGTCGCATGCCGGCCGATATCCGTCGTGGCCTGCCGCGCAGTAGTAAGCGCCGGCCAGCTCTGCTTGGAGAACGGGCTGTCCTCGAAGCCAGCGATTGAAAGCTCCCACGGCACATCGATACCGCCAGACTTTGCCGCCGCCAGCACACCGGCAGCGATCTCGTCGTTCGAACCGAAGATCGCAGTGGGGCGGTGCTCAAGCGCAAGCAGCTTGCGCGCACCGCGAAATCCATCATCGAAGGAATAATCTCCCTCCACCACCAGCTCGTTATCCAGCGGCATGCCGTACGCGCGAAGCGCGTCTTCATAACCCTGGTAGCGCTCCGGGCTGGAGCGGTGATGCTTGCCTCCCCACAGGAAACCGATGCGGTGGTGGCCCAGCTGGATCAGGTGCTCGGTGATGGCGTAAGCGGCATCGCGGTCGTCCACGAATACGCAGGGGTAGCCGTCTTTCGGATCTTTGCGCGCGGAAATGATGCGTACAAACGGGATCTTTTCCGCAGCCAGCGTTTCGATCAATTCCTTCTGCTCAGACATCGGCGGCGCCAGCACCAGGCCCGCCAGCCGAGAACGCCGCACCAGTTCGCATAATTCCTCGACCAGGGTGGGCGAGGTGGAATCGCAGGGGTGGATCTGCAGGCCGAAACCGCGCTCGCGGCATACCGACAGCACGCCGTTCTGCATGCTGATCACGTAGTGCGCGTTGGGGTTGTCGTACACCAGGCCGATGGCCCAGGCCCGCGTGCCACGCAGGCTTCGGGCTGAAGGATCGGGCTGGTAGCCCAGCGCGTCGATGGCGCGCTGGACCTTCTCCCGGGTACGCTCGTGGACGGAAGGCTCGTTGTTGATCACCCGGGAGACGGTCTTGAGCGAAACGCCCGCCTTCTCGGCAACGTCCTTGATGGTCGGACTGCGCACCCGTTCTTCTCCGCCTTCGTGATTCCGCCGCCCATCGTAGCGGATGGACGGCACCGAATGCAGGATTGGCGCCTTCCTGCGCGGCATATTCAGCCCAGTCGGTGCTGGCCGACCTTATGTCCCGCCAGGCCGAAATAGAGGATGTACAGGTAGCAGGGCACCATCAGCGCGGCGAACACCATCTGGAAGTCGTGGTGTTGCTTCAAGTACCCGAAGAGAGGCGGAATGATGCCGCCGCCGGCGATGCCCATGATCAGCAGTGCCGAACCGCGTTCGGTCAGGCCGCCCAGGCCGCGGATGGCCAGCGGGAAGATCGCCGGCCACATCATCGCGTTGGCAAACCCCAGTGCTGCCACGAAGGCCACCGAAACGTAGCCCGTGGTGAGCGAGGCGGCCAGCACGAACACCACGCCCAGCACTGCCGACAGTGCCAGGTAGGCGTGCTGGGTGATCACCCGCGGGATCAGCACCAGGCCTGCCAGATAACCGGCCAGCATGGCAAACAGCGTGTACGAGGTGAAATGGCGCGTCGCCTCCAGCGGCAACCCAAGGCCCTGGCCGTAGGTGCCGATGGCGTCGCCCGCCATCACTTCCACGCCCACGTACAGGAACAGGCACAGCACACCAAGCCAAAGATGCGGAAAGCTGAAGATGCCGCCGTGCGCGTGGCCGATGGTGCGTTCGGTGTTGGCGCCGGCGGGCTTGATCTCCGGCAGCGACGAACGCACCACCCAGATCGCCAGCAACACCAGCAGGCCCGCCATCACCATGTATGGCATGTGCACCTTGGCGGCGAAAGCATTGAGCAGGGCCTCGCGGCTGGCTGCGTCCGGTGCGGCGGTAACCTGGCTGCCGAAGTCGGCGATGTTGGACAGCACCAGTGCGCCGAACACGAAGGGCGCCAGCGCGCCGGCCACCTTGTTGCAGATGCCCATGAAGGCGATGCGCTGCGCCGCGCTCTCGATCGGCCCCAGGATGCTGATGTACGGATTGGAGGCCGTCTGCAGCAGCGAAAGCCCCGCGCCGATCACGAACAGGCCCGTGAGCGCGCCGCCGAAGCTGCGCATGGAAACGAACTGGCCAAAGGTGACCGCGCCGATCGCCATAATGAACAGGCCCAGCCCCATGCCTTTCTTCATGCCCGTGCGCTTCAACACGATCGATGCCGGGATGGCCAGGAAGAAGTACGACAGGTAGAAGGCCGACGGCACCAGGAAGGCGTAGAAGTCGTCCACCTGGAAGGCGAGCTTGACGAAAGTGATCAGCGGGCCGTTGAGCCAGGTGACGAAACCGAAGATGAAGAAAAGCACGCCGATGATGATCATCGGCAGCACGCTGGACTGGCGGGCCGGCAAGGCCTCTGGAATGGCGGACATGACTTGTACAACTCCCCGTCGTTCGGCCACGCGCTCAATGCGACGACACCGTTGTCCGCTTTATTGACCGGGCGGCGTAACGTTGTCAATCAGCCATTGCCCCCGGCCTTCGATACCGGCATGACTGACGACACGGATGGACATCACCTTTGCTGCGGCGCAGCAAGCGATCTGCGCGGTAAAACGCACGCTTATGTATGGCCGATGTGAACATTCCAGACAGTCACGGACAGCCCATCGTGTTGCAGCGCGCGAGAAGAAGTACCCGATCTAGGACTTTTTGCTCGTTGACAACGTTGTCATTCCGAAGCCATATTGCGGACAAGCGCGGCGCCCAGCGGCATCGATGGGCGCCCATTGGGTCGGGGCAAGGGGACAGGTGTGGCGACAGCTGCCAACCACAGGACACTTCAGATGGTGAAACCCCAGGGTTCGCCGTTCATCGCGGCGGATGTCGGCGGCACGCACGCACGCATCGGCCTGGTCAGTGCCCAGGTGTCCGGCGTGAACGTGCTGCACTACGAGCGTTACACCTGCGCCGATTGGCCCAGCCTTACCGCTGTGCTTGCGGATTTCATTGCCAAGGCCGGCGTCGAAGGCCCGGTTGAACATTGCGCCGTGGCCTGTGCGGGCTACGTGCTGGACGACGCCATCGTCAACGACAACCTTGCCTGGCGGGTATCGATCAGCGACATACGCTCATCGCTGTCCATCGGCCAGCTGGCCGTGGTCAACGACTTCGAAGCCGTGGCCTATGCCACGCAGTTCCTGGATCTTGCCCAGACCACCACCGTGATCGCCGCCAGCAAGCCGTCGGCGCCGGGCCCGGTCCTGGTGATGGGCCCGGGCACCGGCTTGGGTTCGGCCGTGCTGCTGCCGGGCGAGCCGCGTGCACGCGTGCTGCCCACGGAAGCGGGGCAGATATCGCTGGCGCCGGGCACCGAGCGCGAGATCGAGATCCTTCGCCAGTTGTCGAAGGAATACGACTACGTATCGATGGAGCGGGCTCTTAGCGGTCCGGGCCTGTTGAACCTGTACCGGGTGATCGCGGGCCTGCGTGGCCTGCCAGTCGCACTGGCAGAGCCTGCCGACATCACCGCTGCCGCGCTCGCCAAGAGCGACGAGGCGGCGGTCGAGGCCCTGGACACGTTCTGCGCATTGCTGGGCAGCTTCGTCGGCGACCTGGCCATGCTTTACGGCGCGACCGGCGGCGTATTCCTTGCCGGCGGAATTCTGCCGCAGGTGCGCGACGTGCTGCTGCAAAGCCAGTTCGAACACCGCTTCTTCAACAAGGGCGTGATGCGGGCCTTCCTGCAGAAGGTCTCAGTGCGCCTGATGGACCACGGCCAGTTGGGCGTGATCGGTGCCGCCGGGTTGTACCTCGACGGCAACTTCGCCCAGTGACGGGCTTTTAAGCCATACGAAGTTTTGAAGTCCAGCTAGTTCGCAATACCCAAGAAACGGGCCGCAAGGCCCAGCCAACCAACGGACACCGGCCCCGCCGCAGGGGCTGCCGCTCAAAAATCGAAAGCCTCTGAGGGGAGGACGCCATGTCATTCAGCAAGAATCTACTTGCCGCCAGCATCATCGCCAGCCTTTGCATGGCCGGCACTGTCCTCGCGCAGGACGCCGCCCAGGTCACCGGCGACAACGCCGCCAAGCCCAGTCCCGACAAAAAGAAAGCGACCGAGCTCTCCACGGTGGTCGTCACAGGCATCCGCGACAGCGAAGCGGAAGCACTGAACCTGAAGCAGGAGGCTGTCTCCCACGTGGAGATCGTCACCGCCGAGGATATCGGCAAGCTGCCGGCCAAGAACGTGGCCGATACCCTGCAGCGCCTTCCCGGCGTGAATATTTCCTCGTCGAGCGCCTCGGAAGGCGGCTTCGACGAAAACGACCGCGTGGCCCTGCGCGGCACCAATCCCAGCATGACCCAGACCCTGGTCAACGGACATACCGTGGGCACGGGCGACTGGTTCGTGCTGAGCCAGGTGCAGACGGTGGGCCGTAGCGTGAGCTACAGCCTGCTGCCGTCGGAAATCGTAAGCCAGGTAGTGGTGCACAAGACCTCCGAGGCCAACATCGTCGAAGGCGGCAGTGCCGGCTCGGTCGACATCATCACCCGCCGGCCGCTGGAATTCGCCAAGCAGTACACCGCCGAGGCCTCCGTCGGTGGCGTGTATTCGGACCTGCCTTCCAAGACCGAGCCGCAGTTCAGCGGCCTGTTCAACTGGAAGAACAACGACAACACCTTCGGCATCCTGGGCCAGGCCTTCTATGAGAAGCGCAGCCTGGAGCGTGACGGCCAGGAAGTGGTCGGCGGCTACATCCCGATCACCGCCGGTCCGCTGGCCGGCAAATACACACCGGAACTGCTCGGCACCACGCTGTTCACCCAGAAGCGCGAGCGCAAGGGTGGCGTGGTCGATATCGAGTTCAAGCCCACCGACAACCTCACCCTGGACCTGTCGGGCTTCTATTCGAAGATGAAAGCCGACAACTACAACCGCAACTACATGATCTGGAGCAGCAAGTTCGTCAACACGGCTACGCCTACTCCGGGCTACGTGGTGAACAAGAACGGCGTGGTATCCCAGGCCAACTACGATCCGGTCCCGGGCGACAACACGCCTTACGGCGTGTACGACATGATCTCGCGCCCGGGTGCGTCGTCACAGTCGAAGTACCTCACGCTCGATGGCGCCTGGAACGCCACCGACCACCTGACCATCAAGGGCCAGGCGGGTACCACCGAAGGTCGTGGCGACAGCCCGAACCAGGATGTGCTGGAGACCGGCATCCAGCCCGGCGGCGGCGCAGGTTGGGCGCAGCATGGCCTGGGCAGTCCCTACGATGTGCACCTTGGCTCCGACAACACCAGCCTGGCCTCCTCCGGGTTTCAGCCGTCCAGCGGCTGGATCTTCGGTGACCAGGACATCCACGTGAAGGACAAGGAGCATTGGGGCCAGTTGGACGGCGAGCTTGCCTTCGACGACAACCCGCTTTCATCCCTGCAGTTCGGCGTGCGCTATGCCGACCACACGCGTGAGAACAAGACCGATATCGGCCAGGGTCCGCTCAACGGCCTGGGCGATCCGTCGGACTACCCGCAGAATGTCAGCAACTATCCCGGTCACTTCGGTGACGGCCTGGGCGCCACCTTCCCCAGCAACATCTGGTACTACACGCCGGGCCAGCTGGCGGCGATCGATGCTGCGAAGGCCAACCGTGACCCCATTGCCCGATTCAACTGGGGCAACATCTACAAGGTCGAGGAAAAGGATAGTGCCGCCTACCTGCAGGCGAACTTCACCGGCCAGCAGTGGAGCGCCAACGCGGGCGTGCGCTATGTGCGCACGAAAGAGGACATCAACTACAACTCCACCAACCCCGATGCCTACACCGCTGCCGGTCCCTTCCCGGGTTCTGCATTCGGTACGTACTACACCAGCAACTACAACCACACGTATAGCAAGGCCTTGCCGAGCGCCAACTTCAAGTGGAGCTTCACCGACGAGCTGGTGGGCCGCCTGGCGGCTTCGAAGACCATGACCCGCCCGGATTACTCCGCGCTGGCCGGTTCCGTGTCGCTTGATGACCTCACCCACACCGGTAGCGGCGGTAACCCGCAGCTCAAACCCATCATCTCCACGAACTTCGACGCGGCCCTTGAATGGTACTTCGCACCGCGCGGCCTGCTGTCGTTCGGCGTGTACAAGATGAACCTGAAGGACTATGTGAACTTCGGTCCGGAGTCACGCACGTTCAAGGACCAGCAGGCTTCCATCGCCGCCGGTACGGATGTGTTCAACACCTACCTGGTGAGCGTGCCGGTGAACGTGGACGGTTCGGTCAAGGGTGCGGAACTGAACTACATCCAGCCGATCGGTGAGAACTTCGGCGTGTCCACCAACTACACGTACTCCGACGGCCATACCGACAAGGACGATGGCCCGCTGCAGGGCAACTCGAAGCGCACGGCCAATATTTCGGCCTACTTCGAAAACAAGGTGTTCAACGCCCGCGTCAGCTACACCTACCGCTCGGAGTTCTTCGCCGGCGTCAGCCGCACGGACAACTTCTACCAGCGCGGTATCGGCAACCTGGCGGTATCGATGGGTTACAACCTGACCGACAACGTCGCGCTGTCGTTCGATGCGATGAACCTCAATCGTCCGGTGCTCAAGTACTACACGAAGGCCGATGTCTACGGCAAGCAGCCGTACGCGTTCTACGACAACGGCCGCCAGTACTACATGAACGTGCGCTTCAAGTTCTAAAAGTTGGCTCAAGCGACCTTGCGGTGCTGCCCGCAAGGTCGTCTTCTCCCCAAGGGCCCTGTGACCAGGGCCCTATTTTTTTGTCCCGGCCGCGGGAATTCGTGGCAGCATGGCTGGGCTGGCGAGGGTGGCGACGGTATGGAGGACAAGGGATGAACAAGTACGCTTGTGTGGTGGCGATGATGGCCGTAGGCATGCTCGCAGCTTGCACCATGCCAATGAAGAACGAATCACACGCGCCCGCCGGTGCCGCGGGCACGGGCGAGGCTATCGCGCCGTTGTCGCTCATTCCCGCCGTAGCCAGGCTCGACCGGCACGCCGGATCGTTCGCCCTGCGCGAAGGCACCCGGATCATTGCACCGGCCGGTGATGAAGGCGCGCATCGCGTTGCCCAGTACCTGGCCGACCGGATCAAGCGCAGCACGGGCATGCAACTCACCGTTGCCGATGGTGGCGATGCGAAGGGTGCCATCGTGCTGGTGAGCGATCCGGCCATCGAAGGCGAGGAAGCTTATGCGCTGGATGTCACCAGCGACGGCGCCAGCATCCGTGCCAGCCGCTCCCACGGTTTGTTCTATGGCGCGATCACCCTGTGGCAGGCGATGACCGCGCAACCGGAATCGCATGCCATCCCGGCGATGCACGTGGACGACGCCCCGCGTTTTGCCTGGCGCGGATTGATGATCGATTCGGCACGGCATTTCCGGTCCACCGACGAGCTGCGCAAGATCATCGACCAGATGGCGCTGCTGAAGCTCAACACCTTCCACTGGCACCTGACCGACGACCAGGGCTGGCGCCTTGAGATCAAGAAATACCCCGACCTCACCCGCATCGGCGGCTGCCGCAAGGCCGTGGGCCCCGATGTCGCCCTTACCGATGGACCGGGCAAGCCCTATTGCGGCTTCTACACGCAGGATGATGTCCGCGACATCGTGGCCTATGCCGCCGAGCGCTACATCACCGTGGTGCCGGAAATCGAGATGCCTGGCCATGCACAGGCGGCGATAGCTTCCTATCCGCAGCTGGGCGTAACGAAAAAGCGGCCACCGGTATCCACCGATTGGGGTGTGATGCCATATCTGTACAGCCCCTCGGATAAGACCTTTACCTTCATGGAGAACGTGCTTGACGAAGTGATGACACTGTTCCCGTCCACGTATATCCATGTGGGCGGCGATGAAGCCATCAAGGACCAGTGGCAGGCCTCGAAGGCCGTGCAGGCGCAGATGAAGCAGCTAGGCATCACCAGCGAGGAGAAACTCCAGGGCTGGTTCATCGCACGCATCGGCGCTTATCTTGATGAGCACGGCCGTCGTCTGATCGGTTGGGACGAGATTCTTGACGGCGATGTCCCGGCATCGGCGGCAGTGATGTCATGGCGTGGCAGCAAGGGTGCGGTGATCGCGGCGAACAAGGGCCACGACGTGGTGCTGGCGCCGGCGCCTGAGCTTTACCTCGACAATGTGCAAAGCAGCCTTCCCGACGAAGTGCCAGGCCGCATGCCGGTGATCACGCTTGAAGCGCTGTATCACTTCGAGCCGGTCCCGGCGGAGATAAGCGCGGAGAACGCAAAACATGTGCTTGGCGCGGAGGCCACCATCTTCGCCGAGCAAACGCCCACGGACGCCCGCGTCGAACATGCCGCATTCCCGCGCCTGGCGGCGCTTGCCGAACGCACCTGGACAAACCAGGCCGACTGGCAGGATTTCCTCGCTCGCATGCCGGCACAGATGGCCCGCTTCAAGAGCGACGATATCAACGCCGCCGATACCGCCTTCGGCGTGGCATTGGAAGCATCGGCCAATGGCGACAAGGCCATGGTGAAGCTTTCCACGCAAACGGGCCTTGGCAGCATCCATTACACGATCGATGGCAGCACGCCCGTGTCGACATCGCCGACCTACACGGCCCCGATCGACGTACCCTTGCCCACTACGCTTACCGCCACAGCCTTTGTGAATGGCCAGGCATTGGCCAAACCGCGAAGCCAGGTAGTGGACGCCGACTCACTGCTTCGTCGCGATAGCACGGCGCTTGAGCTATGCACCGACTCCAATGGCTCGCGCCAGGAAGCAGCGTTGCCGGTGGACGGTCCGCGCCGCGTGCACTTCGTGGACATCATGAATACCTGCTGGCGCTGGAAGGGCGCCGATCTCACCGGTGTGCACCACATTGCCATCGAGGTGGATCGCCTGCCCTGGAACTTCGCCCTGGCCCACGACATTACCAACGTCGTGGCGCGGCCGAAGCACAGCAAGGCCGGCGAGGTCGAGGTGCGCCTGGACGGTTGCGAGGGTGAGCCTGCGGCTTCGCTTGGCCTGGCTCCGGCGCATGACGGCAAGGCCACGCTTACCGGCGATCTGCAGGGCGAAGGAACGCACGACCTGTGCATCGTGGTCACCGGCAAGCCCGGCCCATCCTTCTGGGTACTGGGTAACGTGCAACTGCAACGGTAACGCGTGGGTTAGTCCGGTCGCCCGGCGCGTGCACGCATGCGCCGGGAGATCCAGCTCATGCCCACCAGGAGGAAATAGACCAGGCCGGGCACCGCGTAGGTCCAGACGGGTCCATCGTTGGGCAGCGACAACGCCACGATGGCCGATAGCGCACCGACCCCCGCGGGGATCAGCCACAACACCGAACGAAGGCGCGGCACGAAATCATCCTCGCCGTGTACCACAGCCACCCTGGCCGCATGGCGGAACAACGCCGCCAGCGTCCCGGACATGCAGAAGTAACTGAGGCCGAAGATGGCGAACAGCGATTTCACCTCTTCCGCACGGTGCAGCCCGAAGTCGCTGGACAGAAGTCCACCGGACATCGAGTTGAACAGGCTCGCATACACCATGTGCAGCGGGTAGACCACGATCAGTGCGAAGAACACCAGCAGCAATGACAGCAGCAGCCCTCCGCGCGTGGCACGCGTGCAGTGCGTGCGCCATTGCACGTGGCCATACCAGAACCGCGCCATCTGCGCGAAACAGGCGGCCGCTGCCGGTACATTTCCCAGCAGGTGCACCATCTTGTCCACGTCGTTGGGAATTTCCGCGCCGCCAATGGCCAGCAGGGTGAGCGTGAAGGCGAAGGCGCCATCGACGAAGATATCCAGGCGGCCGGCTTCCAGACCCTCGCGGTGCACGGTCAGGCTCATGGGTTTTCCCCGCGGCGCGAACGGGCGCCGCCTTCGGGCATCTTGTCAGCCGGCGGAAGTCCCGGCAACCGTGGCCACGGGGATGGCGGCGCGCGGCGCGCGTGGATCACGCGTCAGGGCGAACCGGGCCTGTTGTTCCTGTGCGGGATCCAGGGCTGCAAGCGTGGCGAACTTGCCCGCCACCATCGAGGCCACGGGCACGCCGTCGACATAGACCACGCGGCTACCCAGGGTGGCCGGCACCTTGCTGCCCGCCACCAGGCCGCCTACCAGGTTCAGCGGATCGCAGCCGGAGACACACACATGTTCGCCGTCGTGTGCCCGTGTACGAACCTGCCGAAGTGCAGCCAGCGCATCGGGCAAGGCGAACTGCTCGCCCACAAGGCCTTCGATGAAGCGGCCGCCGCGGATCTCGCCGCGCGCTTCAAGGCGCTGGTACACGCGACGCAATTCCCGCCACGACGGCAACCACGGCGCCTCGCGTTCCAGCAGGCGCCACGCCACCACGCCATAGCGGCGAAGCAGGGTGCGCGCCACGTGCTCGAGCGCATCGGCGTCGTCGCGTTTCTCGCGGGTTTGCCGTGCCAGCGACCAGCGACCGGAATCCTCGATGCCGCTAAGCGCATGGCGGCGCACGCGGCGATGGCGCCCGTCACGCTTGGCCGCCGGCAGCAACAGCGAGCGAAGTCCGGCGAAACTATCGGCCGTGACGCGGCCGGCGGCTACCAGTTCGCCCAAAGCGTCTTCCAGTTCCGTGCGCAGCAGGTGCGTATGCGAGCTGAGTTCGTCGAAGAACAGCGCGCCCTCATCGCGTAGTGCATCGGCCACGGCCTGTGCGCGTGAGCCCAGTGTTACCTCGTGCGCGGGTGGCGCCAGCGCACTCCACACGCCCAACTGGCGACGCGGCAGTAACACGATCGGCGTGGCCCGCACGGGGCCAGCACCCGCACCGCTGCCGGGGCGTAAGCGGCCCCAGGTAACGCGACCGGCGCGGCAGAGGTCGTCGAGCCAGCCGATGCCGTAATCCTCGACCCGCCCAGGCAAAATCTCCGCTTCCCATGCACCGGCCGCGGCCTCGAAGCCTTCCAGCTGGGCGATGACGCCAGCCAGTGCATCCGGGCCACTGACCCGCGATTGGGCGCCCATGTGCTGCCAGTCAATCAGGAAGCGCATGAAGTCGCGCGGCGCCACCGGCTCGATCTCGCGGCGCAGCCGGCCGATGGTGTAGCGATGGATGCGCGCCAGCAAGTGGCGCTCGCACCATTGTTCACCGTCGATGGCCAGACTGAAACGCCCGCGCATAACATAGCCTTCCTGCTGCAAGCGGGACAGCGCGACAGTGATGTCGCTTTCGTCCACCGCCAGCACGGCGGCGAGGTTCGCTTCGGTCACAGGGCCCACGCAGGCAAGGCGCGAACGCAACAGTTCCACCAGCGCATCTTCGGGCGACCAGTCACGGATGAATTCCGCCGGTGCTTCAATGGCTGGTGACATAGAGGCGTCGGCGTGCAACGCACGCCACGTCGGCAGGCGCTCGGCGGTGACCCACATGCTGCCGCCGGCAAGCTCAAGGCGTGTAACGCGCGCATCGCGCGCGAGCTTGCCGAGCAAGTCACGCCACGACGGATCGATTTCCGCCTCAGCGATGCCGCCCATCAGCGTAAGTGCCTCATGCATTTCGTCGGCATCACGAGCCTCAGGCCAGGCTTCTTCGCGCACGGCCTCGATGGCCGATTCATCCAGCCGGCCCAGGTCGTCGGGACCTTTCACGTCGCTCCAGCGGCGTGACTGCACCGCCTGCGTGCGGCGCTCCTCGAGCGGGGCGTCGTCGAGGAAGGCATAAGGCGACGCGCCCAGTACCTCGGCTGCCAGCGGCGAGGGTGAGGTCAGGTCACGGCAGGCGACGGTCACCTCACCGGCTTCCATGCGGCGCAACAGCGTGAGCCAGCCCTCGGTATCCATGGCCTCGTGCAGGCAGTCGTCCATGGTCTGCGCCACCAGCGGGTGATCGGGTACCTCGCGTTCGCCGACGAGGTTCTCGGCGCAGGCCACCTGGTCGGGGAACACGGTGGCGAGGAAATCCTCGCTCTTCATGCGCTGCAGTTGCGGCGGTGTTTTCTTGCCACCGATGAAACGCGGCAGGGCCAACGAGGTCACCGCGTTCCAGCGCCAGCGCACGCCAAACAGCGGCGCATCCAGCAACGCCTGCACCAGCACATGTTCGGCGCTGGCCGAATGCAGGTAATGGGTCACTTCTTCCAACGGGAAGCTGTGACTGGTTGACAGCGACAGCACGATGGCATCTTCCGTGGCCGCCGCCTGCAGTTCGAAGTTGAACTTGCGGCAGAAGCGCTTGCGCAACGCCAGGCCCCAGGCGCGGTTGACCCGGCTGCCATAGGGCGTGTGGATGACCAGCTGCGTGCCACCGGATTCATCGAAGAACCGCTCCATCACCAGTTGCGACTGCGTGGGAAGCACGCCGCCGAGCGCGGCGGAAGCATGGGCAAGGTATTCGACGATCTGTTCGGCCGCCGGTCGCATGATCCCGACCTCATCGACAAGCCATGCCAGGGCGTCGGCCGGGCCGCCATTGGTGAGCCTGGCGGCGATTTCCCCGCGCAGGCGCGATACGCCCATCGACAGCTCGTCGCTGCGGCCCGGCGCCTCGCCCAGCCAGAAGGGAATACTCGGAGGCACGCCCTTGGCATCCTCCACACGAATGCGGTCGCGTTCCACGCGCAGGATGCGATAGGACGTATTACCCAGCTGGAAGATGTCGCCAGCCAGGCTCTCCACGGCAAAATCCTCATTCACCGAACCGATGATGATGGACGCCGGCTCCAGCACCACGGCGTAGTCGGCCATATCGGGAATGGTCCCGCCGGACATCACGGCCGTCATCTTCGCGCCACGGCGCGCGCGCAGTTTCTTGTGCACGGCGTCGCGATGGATATACGCCCCGCGCGGACCCACGCGCGTGGTGAAGCCTTCGGCAAGCATGCGTACGACTTCGTCGAACGAGGCGCGCGTGAGGTCGTGGTAGGGCCCGGCGCGGCGGAGGATGTCGTAGAGGGCGTCCTCGTCCCATTCGTCCACCGCCACTTCGGCCACGATCTGCTGGGCCAAGACATCCAGCGGTCCATGGGGAATATTCAAAGTGTCCAGCTCGCCGCGGCGCACGCAATCGAGCAGGGCTGCGCATTCGATCAGGTCATCGCGCGAGGTCGGGAACAGCCGGGCCTTCGGCGTACCGTCCACGGCGTGGCCAGCGCGGCCGCTACGCTGCAGGAAGGATGCAATCGAGCGTGGCGAGGCAAGCTGGCACACCAGGTCGACGTCACCGATGTCGATGCCAAGCTCCAGCGATGCGGTGGCCACCAGCACGCGCAGGGCGCCCGACTTCAGCCGCTGCTCGGCATCCAGGCGTTGCTCGCGCGACAGGCTGCCGTGATGGGCGGCTACCGCTTCCTTGCCCAATCGCTCGGAAAGATGTTTCGTGGCGCGTTCGGCCATGCGGCGCGTATTGACGAATACCAGGGTGGTGCGGTGTTGCTCGGCAAGGTTGTGCAGCCGGTTGTAGACCAGCTCCCAGGCGGCGTTGGACATTACCGCTTCCAGCGGCACGGGAGGAACCTCAAGCCCGAGGTCGCGTTCGCGCACGTGGCCGATGTCCACGATGTGGCATTCTTCGCCGCGGTCGCCCACCAGGAACCGCGCGACCTTCTCGATCGGCTTCTGCGTGGCGGAAAGACCGATGCGAAGCAGGCGCCGCTGGCATAGCGACTGCAGCCGTTCCAGGCTCAGTGCCAGGTGGCTGCCACGCTTGCTGGCGGCAATGGCATGGATTTCGTCCACGATCACCGTGCGCACATCGCCCAGCATGGCGCGCCCGGAATCCGATCCCAGCAGCACATAGAGCGACTCGGGCGTGGTCACCAGGATATGCGGCCGCGTGCGGCGCATGCGGTTGCGCTCGGCCGTTGGCGTGTCGCCGGTGCGCACCGCCGTGCGGATGTCGACTTCCGGAAGACCAAGTTTCGTCAGTTCCCGGCGAATGCCTTCCAGTGGCACTTCCAGGTTGATATGCACGTCGTTGGACAACGCCTTCAATGGCGACACATACACGATGGTCGTCTTGTCGGGCAGGCCGCCTTCGGCCAGGCCCTGGCGCACAAGTTCATCGAGCGCGGCCAGGAAGGCGGTAAGTGTCTTGCCCGAACCTGTTGGCGCTGCCACCAATGTGTGCCGGCCCTCACGGATGGCCGGCCACGCGGCCGCCTGTGCGGCCGTGGGGCGCGGAAACGCGCCTTCGAACCAGGCGGTGACGGCGGGGTGGAATGCGCGGAGCGGCATAGGTCAGATGTGGGGTCGGATCCGGCAAAATCCTACACCTGCCCTTGCCAAGCAGGCGTTAGGCAAGCAATCTTCCCTGGTTCTACCCTGAAGGAAATGGCCATGCCCCGTCGTCGCCTGCTCGTGCTCGCCCTTCTCGCCGCCACCTCGGTCCATGCAGCCGACAAGCCGCGGCCCTGGATGGACACCAGCCTCTCGCCCGACAAGCGCGCCGACCTCGTCCAGGCCGAATTGACCCAGGACGAGAAATTCCGCCTGATCCGCTCGGATTTCGGCGACAACGAGAAGGGCAAGCCGAAGAAGCCGGCCGGTGCACTGGGTTCGGCCGGCTACACCCCGGCGATCGAGCGACTGGGTATTCCCGCCATGCAGGAAACCGACGCGGGGCTGGGTGTACGCAGCCCGGGCCTTACCGGCAAGGGAGCCACCGCACTCCCGGCGGGCCTGGCCGTGGCGGCCACGTTCGATCCGGCCATCGCCTATGCGGGCGGCGCCATGATCGGCAGCCAGGCCCGGCGCAAAGGCTTCAATGGCATCCTGGCCGGCGGGGTCAACCTGGTGCGCGACCCGCGCAACGGCCGCAATTTCGAATACGCCGGCGAAGACCCGATCCTTGCCGGCACCATGGTGGGCAATGCAGTGAAAGGCATCCAATCCCAGCATATCCTCTCCACCGTCAAGCACTACGCCATCAACGCGCTTGAAACCGGCCGCAACACGCTAAGCGCCGACATCGACGAAACCGCGCTTCGCGAATCAGACCTGCTGGCCTTCGAACTTGCCATCGACATCGGCCAGCCGGGTTCGGTGATGTGCTCCTACAACCGCATCAACACGGTTTATGCCTGCGAACACCCATGGTTGCTCAATACCGTGCTGAAGCAGGATTGGGGCTACAAGGGTTACGTCATGAGCGACTGGGGCGGCGTGCACAGCTCTGCCGCGGCGGCCAATGCCGGCCTCGACCAGGAATCGGCCGGCAACGTGTTCGACGACCAGGTGTACTTCGATGTCCCGCTGCGCAAGGACCTTGCCGACGGCAAGGTGCCCCAGGCACGCATAGACGACATGGTGCATCGCATCCTGCGCAGCATGTTCGCCAGCGGCATCATCGATCATCCCGTGAGGGCCGCGCCGATCGACTTCAACGCCGACGCCGTTGTTGCGCGTAAAGCAGCGGAAGCAGGCTCGGTATTGCTGCGCAATGAAAACAACCTGCTGCCGCTGTCGGCCACCGTGAAAAGCGTGGCCGTGATCGGCGGCCATGCCGACAAAGGCGTGATCACCGGCGGCGGTTCCTCCTCGGTCGAACCGCCGGAAGGCAACGCGGTACCTGGTCTGCAGCCCACCGAGTGGCCCGGTCCCGTGCGCTACCAGCCGTCGGCGCCGCTGGCCGCGATCAACGCACAGACCGGTGGCAAGGCGAAGTACGCCGACGGTACTGATATTGCCGCGGCGGCCAGGCTTGCTGCCGACAGCGAAGTAGCCGTGGTGTTCGTGCAGCAGTGGACGGCAGAGTCGTTCGATCCGGCCACCATGGCACTGGACGGCAACCAGGACGCCCTGGTGGCTGCCGTGGCCAAGGCCAACCCGAAAACCATCGTGGTGATCCAGAACGACGGCCCGGTGAAGATGCCGTGGCTTTCCAATGTGGGCGCCGTGCTGGACGTCTGGTACGCCGGTGCCCGAGGAGGCGAGGCCATCGGTAACCTGTTGTTCGGCAAGGTCGGGCCGTCCGGCCGCCTGCCGGTGACCTGGCCAAAGGACGAATCGCAGCTGCCGCGCCCGACCATTGTGGGCGGGGGCTTCCCCAGCGGTAAGCCGGCGGACAAGGTGGACTACAACATCGAAGGTGCCGACATTGGCTACCGCTGGTTCCAGAAGAAAAACCTTACGCCGCTCTTCCCATTCGGCTATGGCCTTACCTATACGTCGTTCGACTATTCCGGGTTCAAGGTGCATCAGGCCAACGGCGATGTGGTGGCCGACGTCACGGTGAAGAACACCGGCAAGCGCGCCGGCATCGATGTGCCGCAGCTGTATGTCACGCTGCCCGACGGCACGCCGCGGCGCCTGGCAGGCTGGCAGCGCGTGTCCCTGCAGCCAGGTCAGAGCCGTACGGTGCAGATCAAGGCCAATCCGCACGCGCTGGCGCGATACAAGGATGGCTGGAAGATCGCTGCCGGCTCGTACGGCTTCGAGCTGGGCCATTCGGCCACGTCGTTTGAAGGTGATGCCAGGCTAAGCCTGCCTGCGGCGAACGTTGGCAACGGCGCCAGGTAACAGGCCGTAACGATGGCCGGGGCCAGGGTTCGGACTGGCCCCTCGTCTCGACACCGGCTGCACGCGTGGGCCTGCAAGCTCGCGAACATCAACCACAGGGGCGGCCATGCAAGTGCGACGAGTCCTCGGTCTCGCAGTGGGCCTGCTGCCACTGGCAGCCATCGCCGACCCACCGGATTTCGACCGGCCCGGCGCGGGCTTCGCCACCAGTGTCTTGCCGGCCGGCGGCGTGGCACTCGAGCAGGGCGTGCCCGACTGGACGCGTGAACCTGGCGACAATGGCGTCCCACAGGGCAAGTACACGGCGGACAGCCTGTTCCGCATCGGACTGGGTGGCCCCCTGGAACTGCAGCTGGGAGGCTCGCTTTGGAATCGACTTTACGGTGACGGTGAACGCCGTACCGGCCACGGTGACAGCAGCGTAGCCATGAAGCTTGCACCTGCCACGACCGGGAATTTCAGCTACGCCGTATTGGGGCAAGTGACTTTCGACAACGGCACGCGCGACATCGGCAATGGTGCCCGTCAATACACGCTCGGAACCACGCTGGGATGGAACCTGCCGGACAACAGGCAATTCACCGTATTCGCCAACCTTGATCGGTTGGAGGGTAGCAACACCTGGACCCTGGCGCCGGTGTATACCGTGCCACTGATCGGGAACCTGCAGGGTTACCTCGAAGCCGACCTGATCCACGATGGCCAGGAAGGCAATGAAAGCCTCGCCGGCGGCGGGCTTGCACTGAAGCTGGGCGACCGCGCCCAGGCCGACACCTTCGTGCTGCATCGCGTGGGCCCGCGCGGCACGCAATGGGAGGCCGGCCTGGGGATTTCCGTGTACTTCGGCCGCTTGTAGGTATCATGCGGGCCCAGCGCAACAGGAAGTGCCCCCGTGTCCGTGATCCCCGCCTGCCCACAATGCGGCATGGAAAACACCTACCCCGACGGTGAGCAGTACATCTGCGCCGATTGCGGCCATGAATTTCCGATGCATGCAGTGGCATCGGCTGATGAAGCGACCATCGTTCGCGACGTCAACGGAAATGCTCTTCAGGCCGGCGATACGGTGGTGGTGATCAAGGACCTGAAGGTCAAAGGGTCATCCATCCCGCTGAAGCAGGGCGCCGTGATCCGGAACATTCGACTGGTTGACGGCGATGCCGAGCATATCGAAGGCAGTTCAGACAAGATCAAGGGATTGGTGCTAAAGACGATTTACTTACGAAAATCCTGACAACCATGATCGCTTTGGCTGGCGCTCATTGAGCGATTGCCGGCGAGCCATGTTGCAGCAAAAAGTGCAAATTCGGTATACGTAAGTTCGTTTCTACGAATCCCAGCCTTGCGACAGAAGCCCGGTAGACATTTGCCGAATTCCGCGAAATCTGTGGCAATGGCATCGCCGCCGTGGCATCTCACTTCAGGACTTTCCGTGGCGAGCCAATCCCGGACGGCTAGTATCAGTAGCCGAACCTTGCCGTCGTGTGCACGCGTGTCCTGTCCTGCAATGTCAGATAGACACTTCTGATACGAGTACTTTTGCCTTTCAAGCACCAGTAGCGATGGTTGCTGGCCCATGGTTGGGGCGAGCCGCTTGAGTCCGATAACCAAGCCCAGTTCGAACGGCATATTGAAGCGAGGGAGCCCGCTTCCGGCGTCGAGTTCGACAGCAGACAGATCGTGGATGCTGTAATCGGATTCTGAAGCGATCCGAATGATCTTGTCCAGGCGGACTTCGCCACTATTGCTCGCTTCAAGCGAGGTTCTCGGCCTGAATCCGCAAGCTCTGACGGTGAAGATCGTTGCTTCCAGGAGCGGTCGGTAGTCAACTGTAAACGGGCAGTTGATGAATACGCTGCAATTGCGCCTCATCTCAGTTTGGCATGTCCCATCAACGATCACTGAACCGGCTTCGGAATTTTACGGTAAGGGAATCAAGGTATGCATTTACGTCCTTGGGTGGCTTGATCTCGGTTTTCAGCTCGCTGATCCAGGCGCGGATCTGCGCCTCGCTGAAGCGACATTCTTCTTCGCGGATCGCCGGTGATTCTGGGTAGGGTTTTTTCTTGGCCATACTGCATGCTAACCAATTGAGCATGGCGATGATTTCGGAATGCGATGATTCTGCCGTCGTCTTTGCGATCACAGTTTTGTAGGTCGGCGCGATACAAAGAACATGGCCCACACGCTCACGCGCGGGACCATGGTAGGCCATCCTTAGCTTCGACAGACTCGCGTCCGCCATAACGCGGCCCGGCATGAAGCCGACGCGGCGCTGGCATCGATGAAGGGGGGGCTCGACCATTTGCACGATGTGCGGGTGACGGCATCCTGCCGTTCAGGTCGGTCATCGATGTTTCCGTACGCCGGGAAAACTTTCGGTTTCTTCGGCGGCGGAGCCATAGTGCGAAAATGTTGCCGCTATCGATATAGGAAAATTCTCAAAGTTTGTCCGGTGTTGCCGTAGGTGAGTCAGCTTTCGCCTATTCGCATGCTTTCAGGGTTGGCCACGATGGCAAACCGGGCGATGTAGTTCGCCATCTCGACGAGGCCCTGTTCTTCCTGATCACCTCTGACCATGGCGATATAGCCGTCTGGTCGTACCAGGCACACGGTGCCGGCGGGTATTCCCGCAGCTTGCGCCTTCGCGGCATGGACATACCCATGCAGGGGCAGGCCGGTGTTGTAGGCCAGGCGCCGCACGCCGGGCCCGGGCTCGCCGTAGACATGCAATTGCCAGTCGCGCGTAGTGAGTGACGTGAAATTGTCTACGTCGCCGGCGGGAAGCCATGGCAGGCGGTCTCCGCCGCGCAGCGTGCCGGCACGCCCTGCCGAGAGCGCACTGTCGCGGTAGGCGATGCGCACTTGCGATACCACGCGAAAGGCGAGCCGCGGTGTTCCCGAAAATGCGGCCACGACACGTATCACGTGCGGGAGCAGACCGGTTCGCCACAGCCGGCCGATCGAACCGTCCGAGGCAATCAGGCGAAAGGCGCGGTCGGTACTCTGGAGCAGTTCGCGGGCAAAAGCCATGCGCTCGGTGGCGTAGGTGGACAGGATCGATGCATCGGCGCGTCGGTGCAGCACCGAGGCCAGCTTCCAGGCCAGGTTGATGGCGTCGCCGATGCCAGTATTCATTCCCTGGCCGCCCGCTGGGCTATGAATGTGCGCCGCGTCGCCCGCCAGGTACACCCTGCCGCTGGCAAATGACGAGGCTATGCGGTGGTGTGAGCGATAGGTGGAAAACCAATTCACCTCGTTGACCTTGAGCCCGGTGGTGCGTTCAACCTCGTCGCGCACATCTTCGAAGGTGAAATGCTCCCCGCGCCCCTGGCTGTCCTGCACCACGCCGATCAGACGGTAGGCGCCGGTGCGACGTACCGGCAACACCAGGCAAAAGCCTTCGGCATTCATGCACACGCTTACGCCCCCATCGGCCGCGGCGCCCTCCACCATGGCATCGGTCACGTAGAAGGTCTGCTCGTAGGTGCCCCCGGCGAAATCCAGTCCCAAGGCGTGCCGTACGCGGCTGCCGGCGCCGTCGCAACCGCACAGGTAGTCCACGTCCACGCGCTCGGCGCCGCCGGCACTGTCCAGGCGCACATTCACCGATGTGGGCGTCTGGTCCAGGCCGAGCACCTGGGTACCTCGTTCGATGGCAACGCCAGCGGCCAGCAGGGCCTTCTCCAACAGGCGCTCGTGGTCGTCCTGCGGGTAGGCCAGCACGAACGGAAACGGCGAGATGCCCTCGCCGCCATGGCCGATCGCCAGCCTCGCCCGTTGCACGCCGTTGACACGCACGGCCAGGTGGTCGATCTCGATGCCCGCGGCTACCACGGCCTGGGCCAGCCCGAGCTGGTCGTAGAACTCAAGCGTACGGGCATGTACCGCCATGGCACGCGAAGCCTCACCTGCGGCCATCCGCGGATCGACGATGCGTACGCGCACACCGTCCCGCGCGAGCCACAAGGCCAGTGCCATGCCCGTGGGTCCCGCCCCGGCGATCAGCACCTGCGTATCGTTCATGCGCCCCCGCCTGTTTGCATGCCGCGGATGGTGGCGACCTTCCCGTGTGACCCGCGTGTAGGGGCCACGCTCCCACATCGCGCCTCCGCCCGTGCCGGCCGATTGTGCCCTTGCAGCGGGCCTTCGCAAACCTGGGGTAGTAAAGTGGGCGGGTTACGGTGCCCCAACGCCCAGGAGTCGATCCATGCCAGACGCCGCCCGTCGCCCGCGCGACAAGCGCTACGCCTCCGCCGCCGAAGCCCTCAGGGGCGTGGTGGCCAACGACCAGGTGATCGCCGTGGGAGGCTTCGGCCTCTGCGGCATCCCGGAACTGCTGATCGAAGCCCTGCGCGATTCCGGGGTCACCGGGCTCACCGCGGTGTCGAACAACGCCGGCATCGACGGCGTGGGCCTGGGGATGCTGCTGCAGACCCGGCAGATCCGGAAGATGGTGTCGTCCTATGTGGGCGAGAACAAGGAATTCGAGCGGCAATACCTGGCGGGCGAGCTCGAAGTGGAATTCACCCCACAGGGCACGCTGGCGGAGAAGCTGCGCGCCGGCGGCGCCGGCATCCCGGCGTTCTTCACCCGCACCGGTTACGGCACGCAGGTGGCGAAAGGCAAGGAAACACGCGAGTTCGACGGGCACATGTATGTGATGGAACACTCCATCGTGGCTGACGTGGCGCTGGTGAAGGCGTGGAAGGCGGATCCTTCGGGCAATCTGGTGTTCCGCAAGACGGCCCGCAACTTCAACCCGATGGCGGCCACGGCGGGCAAGGTATGCATCGTAGAGGTCGAGGAGATCGTCGCCCTGGGCGAGATCGACCCCGACCAGGTGCATACGCCGGGCATCTACGTCGACCGCATCGTGCACAACCCCGCGCCGTCGAAGCGCATCGAGCAGCGCACCGTGCGCGACAAGGGAGAATGACCATGGCCTGGAATCGCGACCAGATGGCCCGGCGCGCCGCGCAGGAACTTAACGATGGCGACTACGTGAACCTGGGGATCGGCTTGCCTACGCTGGTGGCCAACCACCTGCCCGACGGCGTGGACGTATGGCTGCAGTCCGAAAACGGGCTGCTCGGCATCGGTCCGTTTCCCACCGATGAAGAAGTCGATGCCGACCTCATCAACGCAGGTAAGCAGACGGTCACCGCCCGCCAGGGCGCAGCGTATTTCTCCAGCGCCGATTCCTTCGCCATGATCCGCGGCGGTCACATCGATATTTCCATCCTTGGCGCCATGCAGGTCACCGACAAGGGCGACATCGCCAACTGGATGGTGCCGGGCAAGATGGTCAAGGGCATGGGCGGGGCCATGGACCTGGTGGCCGGGGTGAAGCGGGTGGTGGTGTTGATGGAGCACACCGCAAAGGACGGCACGTCCAAGATCATCCCCGAATGCAGCCTGCCGCTTACCGGTACCGGGGTGGTGAACCGCATCATTACCGACCTGTGCGTGTTCGACGTCACCGAAAAGGGCCTGAAGCTGGTGGAGCTGGCTCCGGGGGTGGATGAGGCCTCCCTGCGCAACGCCACAGGCTGCCCCTTCACGGCGTGACGGTACGCCGCAGCCTACTGTCATGATCGGCATGGAATAATTCGCGGTCTGGGCCAGTACGGGACTGTATGTTCAAGCGCCACCTCCATCGTCGCATTGCCGCCTGGCTGGCCCTGCTGGCCGTTGGGCTGATGGTGGTTGCGCCCGGGATTTCGCAGGTATTGCGTTCCCAAAGCGGTTTTGCCGAACTCAATGCCTGGTGCGAAGGCCGTGCCGGGCTGGTGACGCATGTGGCGCCGGAGTTTACCGGGGTGGCGGCCGTGGCAGGCGTGCGGGCGGGACCCGCCCACCACGCCATGGCCGGCATGGATCACGACATGCCTGACGGCATGGGCGACATGTCCATGGATGCCTGCGGTTATTGCAGCCTGTTCTGCCATGCCCCGGCGGTACCTACCACGGTAGCCTTCCTGGCCATGCCGGTGCCGACCACGCCCATGTTCACGGTCGAGGTTCCCGCCTCACACCTGCCCCTGCCACCGCGCACGCCGGTGGCGGTGCCGCGGGGACCGCCCGTTTTCCCGATGACCTGAGCTTCGCTCCGCTGGCGTACATGCCTGCGGATCTCTCCAGATTTTTCGGGAATACCTCTATGTATCAGTCCATGCCCGGCCAGCGCGCTGCCGCGTCGCTGGCGTTCGCGGTTGCCATGGTGTTTTGCACGGTGGCGCAGGCCGACGACGCCGACGATGGCGCCTCGCCGCAACACGCAAAATTGCTCGAGGGCGTGAACGTTTCAGCAAACAACGCCAGCCCCATCGATCCGAACATCCCGGCCGTGGTGGAGAGCGTCGATGCCAAGGCGTTGTCCCAGCGCAATGTCGTCAATGCCGAGGATGCACTCAAGTACATGCCGGCCTTCGGCATCCGCAAGCGCTTCATCGGCGACGAAAACGCCACGTTCTCGGTGCGCGGCACCAGTAATACCCAAAGCGCCCGGGGACTGGTGTACCTCGACGGCCTGTTGCTTTCCAATCTGCTGGGGAACAACTTCTCCAACCCGCCGCGCTGGTCGATGGTGTTCCCCGACAACCTCGAGCGCGTCGACGTGATCTACGGTGCGTATTCGGCGTTGTATCCGGGCAACAGCATCGGCGCCACCGTGCTTGTGACCACGCGCATGCCCGATACCCTGCAGCTATCGGCGCAGTCGCAGTTCTTCACCCAGCACGTGGACGAATATGGCGTCGACCGGAACTACGGGGGCCGGAGGCTCTCGGCCACCATCGGCGACAGGGTGGGAAATCTTTCCTTCCTGCTTGGTGTGGCGAGCCTGCAGTCGAACGGGCAGCCGCTGGTGTTCGCCACGCAGAACCTGTCCACCACACCGGCCGGCGCCGCTGCCGTGCCGGTGACAGGAGCTATCGTCGACCGTGGTCCGAACGGCCAGCCGCGCGTGGTGACTGGTATCAACGCGGAAGGGCAGGAGGCCACGCGCCAGCACGAAGCCAATCTCAAGCTGGCTTATGACATCACGCCGGACCTGCGCGCGGGCCTCACCGTGGGCTACTGGTGGCAAGACATGGCGCACCGCACGGAAAGCTTCCTGCGCGATGCGCAGGGAAGGCCGGTGTACACGGGCGTGGTATCCATCGATGGCAGGCAGTACACGTTGCCGGCGAATTTCTTTGCGCCGGGCACGCGCGAAAGCGCCAACACCCTGTACGGCCTTTCACTGGGCACGCACCGCGATAGCGGATGGAATGTCGAAGGGCAGGCAAGCTACTTCGACATGAGCCGCAACCGCGATCGCGTAGCGTCCAGCGCTTTACTGGAAGATGGCCCAGGCCAGCTCACGGCGGGCGATGGCTCGCGCTGGCGTACCTTCGACCTGCGCGCCAGCCACAAGCCCGATGTGGTCGACGCCGGCAGTCACTGGCTGAGCTTCGGCTATCACTACGATGGCTATGCGCTGGCCACCCAGGCTTATGCACTCAATGCCTGGCGACACGGCGACGCAGGTGCGCCGCTGTCGGGTACCGGCGGCAGTACGCAGACGCAGGCCGTGTACCTGCAGGATGCCTGGCAGCTGGCAGATGCCTGGCAGTTCACTGCCGGAGCCCGTTATGAGCAGTGGCGTGCCTTTGCCGGCTATCGAAGTTCCGGCGCGGCCTCTGTCGGTTACGACCAACGCAAGGAACAGCATGCCTCGCCCAAGGCCGCGTTGTCGTGGCGCGCTTCCGACGATGTCACCATGCGCCTGTCGGTAGCCCGGGCCTATCGTTTTCCCACGGTCAGCGAATTGTTCCAGGGAACGTTCAACGGCCTCGCCCTGGTCAACAACAACCCGAACCTGAAGCCCGAGAACGACCTTTCCCGTGAACTCACCACCACCTGGACACGCGAACACGGCGTGGCCCGCTTTACCGTGTATCGCAGCGACACGCGCGATGCACTCTTCAGCCAGACCAACACCACCGTATTCCCCACGGTGACCAATGTGCAGAATGTGGGCCGCGTACGCACGCGCGGGGCCGAGGCGTCGTACGACGGCAACGGCGTGTGGTTCGATGCCCTGGATCTGTCGGCCAACATCGCCTACACCCAGGCCACCACGGTTGATAACCGGTTGAACCCGGCCTCGGTGGGCAAGCAGTTCTATCGCATCCCGATGTGGCGTTCGAACGTGGTAGCTACCTGGCATACCAGCGCCAACACGGCCGTCACGCTGGCCGGCCGATATTCGGGAAGGCAGTACAACTCCCTGGACGAAAGCGACACCAACCCCGATACCTTCGGCGGCACCAGCAAGTTCCTGACCTTCGACGGCCGGGTGACCTGGAAGCCCAATCCGCACATGGATATTGCGCTGGGCGTGGATAACCTCACCAACCGGCGCTACTTCGTGTATTACCCGTATCCTTCGCGCACTTATCTGCTGGACCTGAAGGTGCACCTGTGAGCGTCGTGCCCGACCGCCGCTCGCGCGATGCCTACCGCCTGGTGTGGCGATGGCATTTCTACGCCGGATTGTTCTGCCTGCCGTTCGTGCTGTGGCTGGCGTGCACGGGGTCGATCTACCTGTTCAAACCGCAGATAGAAGCATGGCTGGATCGTCCTTACGACCACATTGCTGCACAGGCACCGCGCGTGGCACCGTCCACGCAGGTTGCCGCCGCGCTGGCCGTGGTGCCTGGTGGCATTTTGAACGCATATGAGTTGCCGGCAGACGACACCAGCGCTGCACGGGTTCTGGTGGGCCGCGGCGACGATCTGGTACGCGTGTACGTGGACCCGACCAACGGTCATGTGTTGCACCAGGTGGTGGAAGACGAACGCCTGATGCGGCGCATCTTCTACCTGCATGGCGAACTGTTGATGGGCGACCGCGGTTCGATGGTGGTCGAACTGGCCGCGTCGTGGGCGATCGTGATGATCCTGTCCGGCCTGTATCTATGGTGGCCGCGCGGCAAGGGTCTGGCTGGCGTGCTGTATCCGCGCTTGCGCGAGCATGGCCGGATGTTCTGGCGTGACCTTCATGCGGTGGCTGGTGTGTGGGTCGCCCTGCTTGCGCTTACCATGCTGGTATCGGGGTTGCCGTGGTCGAAGTCGTGGGGTGGGATGCTGAAGGAAGTGCGTCAGTTCGGTTCGCAAACCCAGGTGGTGCAGGACTGGACCACAGGGCGTTCGGACGAACTGGCGCAACGTCGTGCAGCGAACACGGCAATGGATGACATGGCGGACATGCCGGGGATGGATCATGGCCCCCGCCGCTCACCGAACCAGGTGCTGCATGCGGCGCTCGCCGACGCAGGAATGGCCCGCGCGGCGGTCGATCTGCACGCACTCGATCGCCTGGTGCCGACCGTCGCCAGCCTGAAGTTGCCGCCCCCGGTGCTGATTGCGCCGCCGTCGAAGGCAAAGGCGGGCTGGACGGGACGCTCCGATACCCAGAACCGCCCGAAACGACTGACGCTCACGCTCGATGGCGCCACGGGGCAGGTGGTCAACCGCAAGGATTTCGCCCAGGGTCCGTTCCTGGACCGGGCGATCGGTTATGGCGTGGCTGCCCACGAGGGCCAGCTATTCGGCTGGCCGAACCAGTTGCTTGGCCTGGCCACGGCGCTCGGCCTGATCACTGTCACCATCAGCGGCCTGGTGATGTGGTGGCGCCGCAAGCCGGTGAAGCGGCTTGGCGCCCCACCCGCGCACGGGGCTCGCTATCCGAAGCTGATGGTCGGCCTGCTGGTGGTGTTCGGCGTGCTGTTGCCGCTGTTGGGTATCTCGATGCTGTTCGTGCTTGCGGCCGAACGACTGGTGCTGCGGCGAGTACCGCGGTTGAACGCGTTCTTCAACTAAACAGCGGGACAACCGCCGGTGTCCACGTCTTGGTTGCTGTCAGTCCGGAATGCGCGCGCCAACAGGAATGCTGATGAACGCGTCTTCGGCGACGCCCTCCTCGCGCAATGCTTCCGCCAGCAGGGCCGGCGGCTCATCGAGCGGATCATCGGCAAGCTCGAACACACCCCAGTGGATCGCCAGTGACCTGCGCACGTTGGATTCGCGGTGAAGCTGGACTGCCTGTGCTGGATCAGTGTGCTGGCCTTGCATGAACCAGCGCGGGGAATAGGCGCCGATAGGTAGTGCCGCCAGGTCGATGGGCCCCAGACGCTGGCCCACCTCGGCAAGATTCGGCGAATAACCGGTGTCGCCGGCAAACCAGAAGGTGTAGCCATGGCGTTGCCATACCCAGCCGCCCCAGAGGGTGCGATTGCGGTCGCTCAGGCTCCGCGCACTCCAGTGCCGTGCGGGCACCAGGGTGAAGCGGCCGCCGTCGATGTCGATACCGTCCCACCAGTCCAGTTCGACCGCATGGGTGATGCCATGGCGACGCATCCAGGGGGCAAGACCCAATGGCACCATGAAGACGCACGCGGGAAACCGCCGTGCAATGCTTTTGACGCTACGCGTATCGAGATGGTCATAGTGGTTGTGGGAGATCATCACCACGTCGATGCGCGGCAGGTCGTCCACATGCACCGGCGCGGGTGTGCGACGCGCGGGTCCCGCGAACGATAGCGGCGACGCGCGGTGCGAAAGCACCGGATCGGTGATCACGGTTTGCTCGCCGCGACGCAGCAGCACGCAGGCATGGCCAAGCCACCAGGCGCCGTCGCCTTCAGCGGGGATATCCGCTTTCGTCCACCACTGATTCGCAAACGCCGCATAGCCTGCCTTCGGCGGCTTGGGCAGCCCCTGTTCCTTGCGCTCACGCCGCCACCGCTGCAGATCACCCTTGCCGCGCGTATCGGGCTCCAGGTTCCGGAAGCCTTCCGGGGTATGGTGGGGCTTGGCCGGATCGAAGTACGGGTTACGGTAAGGCATGGGCGTTCCTTCATAACGTTGCCTAGACCTGATGCCGGGCATCGCGACTTTCAACCGTAAGAGACGGGCTCGGCCAGCATCGATTTGCTGGTCGACGAGAACTGCATCGACAGTGGTTCACCGCCGGCTACAACGTCGTTTTCTAGCTTCGCAGTGGCGGCACCAGGGTAAGCCGCGGCTGCGGCGCTGTGTTCACCGGCGATAGCAATCGCTCGATATTGGCGGCGGCCACCGGGCGCGAATACAGGTATCCCTGGCCTTCCACGCATCCGGCCTTCAGCAGGAAGGCGTGCTGCGCGTCGTTCTCGATGCCTTCGGCGATGGTGACCAGGCCCAGCGACCCCGACATCGCGATCATCGCGGCGACGATGGCGACATCGTTGCTGCCCTCGGGCAGGCCGCGCACGAACGAGCGGTCGATCTTGAGGTACGCCACCGCGGGAAGCTTCAGGTAGGTGAGCGAGGAATAGCCGGTGCCGAAGTCGTCGATGGCCACGCCCACGCCCAGGTCGTGCAGCGCGTGCATGGTTCGCTCGGTGTCCTCGCCAAGGCGCAGCAACGCGCCCTCGGTGATCTCCAGCAGCAGCCGCGGTGCGCTGAGCTGGCTGGCCGATAGTGCATCGCGCACGCTCTCGACGAAATCCGGGTGGCCGAACCAGGTGGCCGATACGTTCACCGCCACGCGGATCTGCGGCATGCGCGCCATATCCCAGCGGCGGATCTGCGCACAGGCGGCGTTGATCACCCATTCGTCGATCTGGCGCATCAGACCCAGGGTTTCGGCGATGGGAATGAATTCATCGGGCATCACCAGGCCGCGCTCGGGATGCTGCCAGCGCAGCAGGGCTTCCACCGCCACCACACGGCCGCTTCGCAGTTCCACCGACGGCTGGTACACCAGGTAGAACTCGTCCCGGTGCAGGGCCTGGCGCAGTTCCGTCGCCAGTTCCAGGCGGCGGCGTGCATCGGCATGCATGCGTGGGGTGTAGAAGCGCAATGCGTTGCGCTCTTCGGTCTTGGCTGCGTACATCGCGGCGTCCGCGTTGGCGATCAATGCGGTCGGTTCGCTGCCATCGAGCGGGAAACCCGCGATACCGATGCTGGCGGAAAGGAAGATCTCGTAGTCGCCCACCATGAATCGCTCGGCGAGTGCGGTAAGCAGGCGGCGTCCGAGGTCGCCGGCTTCCTCGCGCGTTTTCAGGCCGCTCAGCAGAACCGTGAACTCATCGCCGCCGATGCGGCCGGCGAGGTCCCTCGGTGAAAGCTCCTTGCGGATGCGGTCGGCCACTTTCTGCAACAGGCGATCACCCACGGCGTGGCTGTAGCTGTCGTTCACCACCTTGAAGGCGTCCAGGTCGATGAACATCACCACCGCGGCGCCACGCTCGCGCGTGGCGGTGCTGATGGCATGGCCGCAGCGCAGTTCGAACTCGGCACGGTTGGCAAGCCCGGTAAGCGGGTCATGCGTGGCCATGTGTTCCAGGCGGCGCTGGTCGGCCTTGTTCGAGGTGATGTCGGTGAACACCGCCACATAGCGCTGGATCTGGCCTTCCGCATCACGGATCGTGCTGATCGACAGCCACTCCGGATACGTGCTGCCATCCTGCCGGCGGCTGAGCACTTCGCCCGTCCAGTGACCGTCGTTTTCAATGCGCGCCCACATCGATGGCGGCAGTTCACGGCCGTCGGGCTGGCGGCGCAGGTCGTCGAAGCACCGGCCCATCAGGGAACCGGCATCGAAGCCGGTCAGGCCCGTCTGCGCGGCATTCACCGCGGTTACCCGGCGTTGCGCGTCGGCGATCACCACGCCTTCGGCGATCGCGCCCAGGGCCTCGGCGGCGATGCGCCGTTCCTGCTCCATCGCTATGCGTTCTGAGACGTCGCGGATGATCGCCTGGCGGACCGGCAAGCCGCCCCAGGTGACCAGGTTGCCATGCAACTCCACCGGGCGCAGTTCGCCACGCGCTCCCAGCAGCGAGCCGGTGAGCTTGCCTTCGGCCGGGGTTTGGCCAGGGCCGGGGATAAACAGTGCATCGAAACGTTGGCCAAGCAGGGCCTGCCTGGTCTGGCCCGTCCATCCAGCGGCGGTATCGTTGACTTCAAGGATGGTGCCCCGGGCCTCGTCCACCATGACGATGCCGTCGGCGGCGCTGCCGAAGAGCAGGCCGAAGCGTTCCTCGGTGCCGCGGATACCGGCCATGATGCGGCGGGCCATGCCAAGCCAGAACAGCGAGGCCAGTGCCGCCACGCCCAGTACGGCGGCGAACAGCACCTTGCCCAGCCACGAGGCGCCATTGGCGATTTCCACTGAAAACAGGTTGCTTCGTGGTTCGATGAAGTCGTTGAGTTGCTCGATGCGCTGGCGGTAAAGCAGGGCCTTCTCGCCCGTCACGCTGCCCTCGTGCCACTGGCGTTCGAGGTCGTCGGCCATGCCGTCGAGTTCGTCCACGGTGCTGTCGGTGGAACGCCAGGCTGTCACCGCCTCCTTGATGTAAGGGGCGCTTTCGAAGTAATGCAGGATGAAGATCATCCCCGGGATCGCCTCGGGGATCACCCCGGCGTCGCTGAATGCCTTGGCCACGGCGGAGTGATCGAACCTGCCGCCGGCTATCTGGTCGCGGGCGAAGCGGTCGTGGTCGAGCACCGCGTGGTTCTGGCGGTAGGCAGCCAGCAGTGAGCGGTCGCCATTGGCGGCATAGGCCGCCAGGTCGATCACCGACTGCTTCTGCGCCTTCGACCAGACGCTCTCGCCGTTAAGGAATCCGGCGAGAGTGACCTGGATCTGGAGTGCGCCGTAGGTCAGCGCCAGGATAAGCACCACCACGGCCACGAGCGCATACGCCAGGGGGCGTAGGCGACGTGACAGCGAATTTTGTGGTGCAACTACCTGGACGCTCACTGCGCCTCCCTTCAATCAGGCGCCGGCCCATGCCGGCGCATTTTTCTTCAGCCACCACGGTCAGGCCGCGACATCGCTCAGCGTGGCCAGCCTGGCGCGTGCATCCAGGCAGCGGTCAAGCGTGACACGCATGCTGACGTAACTGCGCCGGATGCATTCACCGACGTGTTCCACCATATCGGCAGGGGGTGCCATTCCCATTAGCGTACAAACGATCTCCAGCGCCTCCCACGGATGGGTATCGTCATAAGCGGCATGAAGCTGAAGCCAGCGGAGGCTGGCCTTACGGCCGGTTTCCGGCAAACTTGCGGCATAGGCCTGGCTTTCATAGATCAGCTGCGACCAGTCGCCCGTGGCCCCTTCCACCGCATAGTTGGTGGCGGCAATGCCGGCGGCCAGGTTGTCGTTGCTGCTCACTTCCTCACACCAGTCGGCCAGGCTCTGGCTGCCCTTGGGCAGGTTTCCTTCCAGCACTTCATGGCGGGCCACGCCGGCGCCGTCGGACCAGTTGAGCCAGTACTCGGCGTGGTTCTGCTCCACGCGGATGTTCCGGACCAGCCAGCGGCGGGCCAGGTTGTCGCCGTCGCTGCGGCCAAAACGGGTCTTGAGCAGGTTATGCGACATGTAGCCGGGGAAGCGCTCGATCACCGGCCACACGCCCACCATGAAATTGCGGGTGGACACCGGATCCAGCATGCCTTCCTTCATCAGCTGGAAAAGCTCGTGGTCGAGCACGCTTTGCCGGTCCTGGGCACATGAGGCGACCATATCCTGCGCCCACTGGGGGTAGCTGGAGAGTTCGGTCAGGGGGCCGGTACGTTCGAAAGCGACGTTCATGGATGAATCTCCTGGAGAGGGTTGCCTTTGGGATATGCGCCGTCATGCGCGGCAAGCCACCAGCCTCCTGGACCATGGCCTTGCCGACCCCGGGCTGGCGCAGCCCTGGGTAGGAACTTTTTCTAAAGGTCAGCAAGCCGCGGTGCCCGCCCATGGCGACACCGGTGCTGGTTTGTGGATCCCCCTGTTTCGATGCGACGACCGCGACGCGGCGCCCTGCGGCATCAATCTATCAAGGAGTGAAAACGTTTGCTGCTATTTTTTTGACGAGCGTCAAAAAAATCCCTCGGTAAAGGAATTAGGCCGTCAGGCAAGGGCGTCGGGCCGGGGGGCCGGGGCAGGCACCGGTAAAGCCGCCGCGTCGGGGCGTGCGGCGTGCATCCGGTGAAGGTCGAGCGCTGCCACCGGCACGGGCCGCAAGCTGTCGTCGAAGGCCACTTCGCCCAGCCGCCAGCCGGCCCGGCAGGTGAAGGCGCCCCAGAAGCGGCGCAGCGACCACCACTGCATCATCACCAGGCCCCGGCCGTTGTCGGCGTCGACATGGGGATCGCCCACCCCGGTGGGGCGCACCGGCTCGCCGTAAAGCGCGGTGCCGAACCATACGTCCCAAAGGGAAAATACCTGGCCGAAATTGCAGTTGTGAAGACCCGGCCGGTCGGGGTCCACCACCATGTGGTGCAGCCGGTGGAACACCGGCGCCACGAAGACACGGTCCAGCGCCCGGCCAAAACCGATGCGCACGTTGGTATGGGAGAAGTTCTGCACCAGTTCACCCAACAGCATCAGCAAGGCGAACTGCGAGGCGTCCACCCCCAGGGCCACGCCCACCAGGGCCAACACGATCGATTGCAGGCCGCCGTCGAGGTAGTTGCCGCGGTCGTTGGTCCAGCAGCTCATCTGCCGCTGGCTGTGATGCATGCTGTGCAGCGCCCACCACCAGGGGATGGCGTGCTGGGCACGGTGCATCCAGTAATAGGTGAAATCGTAGGCGATGTAGTACACCGCGAATGCAGCGTACGGATGGCTCGCGAACCACGGCACCCACACGGTAAGGCCGTACGTGGGCGGGCCCGCGGGGTCGTTGTTGCCGCCCAGCAGGTTGGCGAACGGGGTGAGCACCAGGAAGCTGAAGAGCGGGAAGATGCCGCCAAGCATCAGCAAGGTATAGGTGCGGTCGATGCGGGTGAGCTTGCGGTCTTGCCATGGCTCGGCACTGAAAAACGTTTCAAGCGGCCGCATCACGAAGGCGATCAGGCACACCTGCAACATCGCGATCATCGCCGCCTCGGCGATGTCCCGCGGATCCCCCGCGCGGCCGCCGATATGCGTGAAGACGAGCGCCGGCTGCACCACGTGCCCTGCCAGCCACGCAGCCATGCCGTTCCAAAGCGCCGCAATCGACATCATCGCGCCCGCCAAACCCATAAGGGGTCAGAGTACATACGAAAACTTAAGCCTTGAAGGGCGGCGAGGCATGCTGGCCAAAACGATGGTGCGGATGCCCCGAAGCCTAGGCGCGGAATCTTTCACGTGCCTTTGGCCGCTAGGCACTTGACTACAGGTGTAGTCAGGGATTAGCTTGACTACACGTGTAGTCAGGAGCCGGCCATGCAGCAGCGAAAGACCATCGGCGAGCGAGAACTTGCCTTGCTCAGCCACGTCGACGAGCGCGGCGGCGCCACCGTGGCTGATGTCGTGAGCGGTTTCGGCGAACCCCAGGGCCTGGCCCGGTCCACGGTA
Organism: Pinirhizobacter sp.; assembly: GCF_036499745.1. Classification (NCBI taxonomy): domain Bacteria; kingdom Pseudomonadati; phylum Pseudomonadota; class Gammaproteobacteria; order Lysobacterales; family Rhodanobacteraceae; genus Pinirhizobacter; species Pinirhizobacter sp. The sequence continues at coordinate 16,539 of NZ_DASYDG010000001.1, read as the reverse complement.
TTGACCATGATGGAGCGCCTTCGCGAGAAGGGCTTCCTCGGCCGCCGGCGCGTACACGGGGTTTATCGCTACAGCACCACGTCAGGCCCGGTGGAAGTGATGCGCGGCGCGGTGGACAACTTCGTGCGCACGCAGCTGCAGGGCTCGGTGTCGCCCTTCGTGGCATGGATGAGCGAACGCGGTGAAGTGAGCCGGGACGAACTGGCCGAACTTGAAGCGCTGGTGGACAAGCTGCGTACGAAAACCGGAGGCGACGCATGAACACGTTCGACGATTTCGCGCGCGAGGTCCTGCTTCGACTGGGCTGGACGTCGGCCCAGGCCGTGCTGCTGGTGGGCCTGGTGTGGATGGTGGGGCGGTTCGGTCCGCGCCTGCCGGCGGCCGTGCGCTGCCATTTGTGGTGGCTCTCAGGCCTGCAACTGTTGCTGGGGCTGTGCCTGCCGGTGCCGGTGGAACTTGCATGGCTGGCCGCGCCTGAGGCGACGGCCCATGCGGCCACGCTGACCTTGTCACCGTTGGCGACAGGCACGGCCCCCCTGGTGCTGCCGGAAGCCTCCGCGCCGCTGCCTTGGGCACTGGCTGTGGTTGGCGCATGGTTCGCCATCGTGGCGTGGCAATTCGGGCGGCTGGCCGCCGGGTGGATGGCCACGCGCAAAATGGTGGCCGCCTGTGCGCCTGTTCGTGACGAAGCGACACTCGCCATGGCCCGCCATGCAGCCTCGGCGATCGGCCTTGCCCGCGTGCCCGCACTTCGCGTGGGGCCTTCGATCGATGCGCCGTACGTGGTCGGCGGCCTGGCCATCGGCGCCTTGCGCCCGGTGGTACTGCTACCGCCCGCCGGTGTGCTCTCGGCCGACGAACTGGCCATGGCGCTCGGCCACGAGTTTGCGCACGTGCGTCGTGCTGACCTCTGGCTTGGCTGGATCCCCGAGCTTGGCCGGCGCCTCTTCTTCTTCCATCCGCTGGCCCACCTGGCCGTCGCCGAATATGCCTTGAGCCGCGAAGCCGCCTGCGATGCGCACGTCGTGGACTGCAACGCCGCCGCCGAAGGTTATGCACGCCTGTTGCTGCGCCTTGGCGTATCGCACGGGCACGCTTCGGGTCTGGGGACGGCCTCCACCACTTACAGGAATCTCAAGAGGAGACTCGTCATGCTCCAGGATTCAGCTTCCCGTCCGGCGCGCCGCGCGCTCGGCTGGGCCATCCTCACCGTCATCGCCGCCACGCTGGTGCTGCCCTACCGGGTGACGGCGCGGACGGCCGATCCTTCCACCACGCTTGAACCGATCGCTGCGTCCTGGGTACAGGAGACGCCGGTCACACCCGCAACGCCTGCGACTCCGGCAACGCCTGCAACGCCTGCAACGCCTGCAACGCCTGCGATGCCTGCTACTCCCGCCATGCGCGCCACCCCTTTGCCGCGCGTCGCCCCGGTCCCTCGAGTCAATCCCCACGTGCCGCCCCCGCCACCGCCTCCGCCGCCCGAGGCTCCGGCGCCTCCGCCGCCACCGCCACCTCCCCCGCCGGGTGACCACGCCTACGCCGAATCCAGGATCACCATCAGTTCCGAATCGCACGGCGCGGCATACGCGGTGTACGACCACAATACGGCGTTCGTCAGCGGCACCCAGCGCGACATAGCGGACGCCGAACGCGTGCGTGGCCGGGGTGAACCGGTGGCCTGGATGCGCCGCGGTGGCAAGACCTACGTAAGCCACGACCCGAAGGTCATCGGCGGCATTATCGACGCGCTCGCCCCGGTGCGGGACTTGGGAGACAAGCAGTCCGCATTGGGCGATGAGCAGTCCAGGCTCGGCGATCAACAGGCAAAGATCGGCGAACAACAGGCCCAGCTGGGCACGCTCCAGGCGAACTTCGCCGAGCACGGCCAGCCGGATGCCGTGAAGATGAAAGAACTAGCTTCGAAGCAGAATGCACTGGCCGAGCTGCAGCGTCCGTTGTCCGATCAGCAGAGCGTGCTCGGCCACAAACAGGCTCAATTGGGTCAGCAGCAGCACGAAGCAGAGCTCAAGGCGCAGGGCCGGATACAGCAAGCCATCGACGAAGCCATCAACTCCGGTGCTGCCCAGCCCACAAGCTAGGCCAATGCGTCGTATATTTCCCCCGCACGGACCACCGTCGGGGGAACCTCTTGGAACCAGATCATTTCGAGCGCAAGTACCATCTCGCCCTTGAGCGGATGGAGCGCGAGGAAGCTTCTTTCCGCCAGCTTGAGGAACAGCTGCGCCGCGTTGCCAGCCGTTTGTTGCTGCTGGCCCGAGGCCGGGACGATGCGCTCGATGGCTTGCTTGAACGCGTGACCGATGCGGTGCGCCGTTCCAGTGCCGGCGCGGGCCTGGCACCGCTGGTGGATGAGTTGGGCGACGCGGTGGCGCGGCTCGATGGCCTGCCGCGCCAGGCCCTTGCCGGCGGTGCGGGAACCCAGATCGGCCCGTCATGGCCTGAAGCCCTGCGTGAAACCCTTCTTCGCGTGGTGCTTATTCCTTCCCTGGCCGAGGAGGCGGTGGACATTCGCGCGCAACTGGCCGCGACACCGGCTGACGATGAGGCGGCCATGCCGGTACTGGCGGAAGCCGTGGCCAACCTGGTCAACCGCCAGCGCGACAGCCTGCGCGCCGACATCGACAACCTGCAGGCCTTGCTCGAACAGGTGAGTGGCCGGTTGGAGGAAATGACCCATTTCCTCGAGATGGGCATGCAGGAACAGTCACTCGAACTCGCCGAAGGCGAGGCACTGGACACCACGGTCCGCGACGAAATGGCGTTGTTGAACCAGACTGCGCGCGACGCCACCAGCCTTGCCGAGCTGCAGGAACAGGTGAGTTCGCGCCTTACCCTGATCGACCAGCACTTCCGCGAATACCGCGAGCGCCAGGATGCCCGAGCCGAGGAATTCCGCGCGCGCAGCGCCAGCATGCAGGGGCGGCTGGTGGAACTGGAGACGCAGGCCTTGCGCCTGCAGGAATCCCTGGCCCGCGAACACGAACTGGCATTGACCGATCCGCTTACCGCGATGCCCAACCGCCTGGCTTACGAGCGCCACGTGGACGAAGTACACCGCCGCTGGCAGGGTGAGCGCCAGCATGTGTGCGTGGCGGCCTTCGATATCGATCATTTCAAGGCGATAAACGACAGCTACGGCCATGCCGCGGGTGACGCGGTGCTGCGCATCGTAGGCAAAGCGCTTAGCGCCCATGCGGCGGGCCGGTATTTCATCGCCCGTTACGGCGGCGAGGAATTCGCCGCGGTGTTTGACGGCCTGGAACGAAGTGAAGCGCTACTTGTGGCCGAGGATCTGTGCCGTGCCGTGGCCGGCCTGGGATTCCATGCCAGCAAGCGCCCGATCACGGTGACCATGTCCGGTGGCATCACCTGCTTCCAGATGCCCGACACGCCGGCGGCTGCGTTCGAACGTGCCGACCGGGCCCTCTACGAGGCCAAGCGCGCGGGTCGGAACCGCTGTGTGATGGTCTAGGCAGGCTGATCAATCCTGCCGGATTGATCAGCCTGCTGTGCGCTTTCGTCAAAACGGCGTGCAGGTTCGTGCGAACCAGCCCATAGACTGGACTGCCCGTGGAGTTGCCGGGTCCGGGATTACTTACGGAGAGCCTTCGCGCACGGATGCGCTCTTTTCCCCATTTCCGTGCGGGGGCCGCGCCGTCGGTTCCAGGGCCTGCAACGCCTTACGATAATCGCCTTCCACCTGCTTCAGCCGCGCCTGGCGCGCTGCGTCGTTTACCCAGCGGCCGTGCTCGGCCTGCTGGTAGGCAAGGGTGTAATCCATGTCCACGAAGGGCTTCAGTGCACGGTTGTCGGCCGGCACGAAATGCGCAAGGTCGGGAATGCGCGAAAGATTCGACCGTTCGCGTTCGCCGTTGGCATCGGCCTGCTTGCCGTAGTTTCGCATCAGGGCCACCAGCTGATCCTGCAGGGGCTCATCCATCGCATCACGCACTACCAGCACGCCTGCGGGAATCAGTGTCGAACGCCAGATCACCCGCAACTGCGCTGCTTCGTGCGGGAAGTGGCGGGTGAAGAGGTCCAGGTCCGGGTTGTTGCCGCTGGCGACGTCCACTTCGCGGTTGACTACCGCCAGCGCGTTGTCCTGGTGGTTGCCCACGCGCACGCTGGAGAAGAACGTGTCCGAATTGATTCCGCGTGGAGCGAACAGCTGCGCCTCGGGCGCCACGTAGCCGGTCACCGACAGCGGTTCGCCTCGCGCGTAGCGCCAGCGGCCCGGGTTGGCCAGCAGGCTTTCGATGTCCTGGATGGGCGAGGACGCCCGGACGATCAGCAGGGCATAATTGCCCGCCACGCCATCGTCCCGGACGAACTGCGCCACCACGTGCATGTGCTGGCGCGAGACCGCTTCCACGGCCAGTCGGCCTGAGACGAAGGCGACGTCGACGCTGCCCGTCGACATCGCGCCCGACAGGCCCGCGTAGCTGGAGACCGACACCGACGACACCGGGTGGCCGAGCCGTTTGGCAATGTCCTCAAGCAGCGGTGCCCACTGGGCGCGCGATTCCGCGGCACTGCCGATGGGCAGGATGCCGAAGCGGATCGGGATCGGATTGGCATCGGGCGCGGCTGCAGCGCCCAGCCACGCGGGAACGCAGGCGATCATCAGCATCGCCATCGTCGAAAACGTTCTTCGCCACGACTGCCCCGACCCCGCAGGTGGCCGCGCTGCCGTCGCGGTCATACCTTCGATTCCTATCGTCAATGGCTTGTGTATAGCCGCGATGGGCCCCCTGCGCAAACTGCGCCTGTACGAGTCGTTTCGCGGATGTAAAGACACTGTAAAAAAGCCGCCTTATCGTGCTAACTTCTTCACACAATGGCGATGAGCTCAAGGGGGCTTATCGCCGCGCAATTAAATACGAATTTCGCAACAAGTTGCCTGACCTAGCCGGTTGGGCTTTTTTGTGCCTTGGGGAAGCGTTTTTCCTTGCGACCGGTTCGAAATAACTTGCCACGCCTTAGCTCACCGGAAAGACAAATAAAACCATGAATAGAAACCACCTCTATCTCGTTATTGCAGCCACCCTTTTTGCCGGGTCCGCCCTGGCCCAGTCGGCCGACCCGCAATCGACCGACTCCAAGACCCCGCCGGTCCGCAACAGCGTGTCGACCACGTCGAACACCACCACTTCCAACGACACCCAGAGGGCGCAGCAGCTGCAGGCGGTGACCGTCACCGCGCATGCCGCGACCATGGCCAGCGGCCTGATGTCCGTGCAGACGGCCCCCAAGGCGGTATCCACGATCAGCCGTGAGGCCATTGTCAAAGCCTCGCCAGGCTCGAACTTCACCCAGTTGATCCAGAGCATCCCTGGTGTGAACTCCTCCACGGACGATGTGACCGGCCTCAACGACGGCAACTACTCCATCCGTGGCTTCACCGGTGACGAGATCGGTGCCTCGGTCAACGGCGCACCGATCAACGACTCAGGTTCCTACCGCGTGTACGCCACCGAATACGGCGACTCGGAGAACATGGGCGACATCACCGTGCTGCAGGGCATTCCCGATGTGGACATGCCCGATTCCGGCGCCGCCGGCGGCCATATCGCCTGGACCACGATCGATCCCACCCACACCGCCGGCGTGGATTTCTCCCAGTCGGTCGGCAACAACAACTACCGCCGTACCTTCTTCCGCCTGAACACCGGCGACCTGGGTCCGTCGCGTTCGTGGATTTCCTGGTCCGACAACTCCGACGACAAATGGCGCGGCCAGGGCAAGGCCAAGGTGAACAAGGTCGATGCCAAGACGGTGTGGACCATCGACGACAACAACTCGATCACCGGCTCCCTGCAGTACAACCGCGAAGTGAAGTACCTCTACTTCGGCCCGACCAAGGCCAACGTGGCCCAGCACGGCTACCACTACGATTACGACGAAACCTACAAGCCGGGTTCGCTCGATACCAACTACTGGCAGCTGCATGCCAACCCATTCAGCAGCCTGATGGCCAGCGCTGATGGCGAGTTCACCTTCAGCGACACCCTGCATTTGTCGGTTGTGCCGTACTTCCAGTATGGCGATGGCGGTTCGGGCACCGGCAACAGCTTCTTCGCAGAAAGCACGTCGACCAAGCCGTCGTTTGAATCGGCCAACCAGGACCTGAACCAGGACGGCGCGATCATCACCGGCCCGAATGGCAAGAAAGCCCTGGCGTACGGCTTCAGTAGCTCCACCACATATCGTCCTGGTGTGATCGCCAAGTTCAATCAGGATCTTTCCGATACCAACGCACTGGAATACGGCGTGTGGTACGAGCGCACGCGCCAGGAACAGAGTCAGGCCTTCAGCCTGGCCGACTACAACACCGGCGCACCGATCAACAAGTGGGGCGATTCGGACTTCATCGTCTACCCCAATGGTGAAGCGCAGAAAACGTACGACGAATTCACCTTGACCGAAACGAAGAAGGCCTTCGCTACCGATACCTGGACGCCGAACGACTACTGGACCTTTACCGCCGGTGGCGCCTACCTGCACGTGGAGCGTTCGGGCTTTGCCTACGAATACCCGGGCTCGCTCTTCAACTCCTCGCCCAAGTTCAGCCAGATCGGCGGCGATGGCCTGGATTACAACTTCCACAAATTCCTGCCCACCGCCGGCGTCAAGTTCGCGCCCGATGCGAACAGCCAGATCTTCTACGGCATCGGCAAGACCTTCCGCGTTCCGCCGAACACGGCGGTGTTCCTGAACACGGTGACCGGCCGCGCCGCGAACAAGCCGGAATCGGCCTGGAACAACGACCTGGGCTACCGTTACTACGGCGATAACTTCGCTGGCAGCGTGATGCTGTATCGCTCGAACTTCAACAACAAGCAGGAATCGGGCTTCGACCAATTCACTGGCGAGACCTTCTACACCGAAATTCCCAAGGTGAAGATGCAGGGCGTCGATGGCGAAGCCACCTGGCGGTTTGCCGACCACTGGAGCCTGTACGGTTCATATACCTACACGCAGTCGAAGATCGAATCCAACCTCGACACCGGCGACGATGGCGTTTACCCGCTGAAGGGCAAGGATCTCTACAACACGCCGCGCAACCTGGGCTACGCCGCACTGAGCTACGACGACAGTTCGTTCTGGGCCACGCTCTCGGCCAAGTCGCACAGCTCGTTCTACGGTGACTACATGAACACCGAGAAGGCCGGCGGCTACACCACGCTGGGCCTGTCGGCTGGCTTCAACTTCGCCGACTTCGAGACCTGGTTCCGCAAGCCGTACATCAAGATCAACCTGGACAACCTCACCGACCACAAGGCGTTCACCAACGCCAACAACGGTACGTCATTCATTGCCTCCAACCCCGGCAAGGAAACCGACGTGAACGGCAAGGTGCTGTTCGCCTCGGCGCCGTATTACTCGCTGCTGGAGCCGCGCACCATCATGATCACGGTGGGCGCTTCGTTCTTCTGATCGAGCCTGCGCAAGTGCAATACCCGAAGGGGAGCCGGTCGCCGGCTCCCCTTTTTTATTTCAGCCACACGCGCCTGGTCGCCACGCGTGCTGCTGGAGGACACCCATACCACCAGGCCGTTGCCCTGTTTACGCAATTGCGGGAGCGCGGCGCGGTTCACCCGCGGCCTTGACCTGCGGGGCATTCCGGCCGGTGGTTTCGCGCATGCCGGCGTAGACGATATGGCCGGCGCCGGCGAGGGCGCCGGCGGTGAGCGCGCCGAAACCACTGGATGCGCCGGTGATGACGATGACATTCTTCATGACGGTATTCCTTGATGCAGGGAAGGCGTTGGGAAAGGTGGTTCAGATGATTCCGCCGTTGGCGCGAAGCACCTGGCCGTTGATCCACGCGCCATCGGCACCGGCGAGGAACGCCACGGTGTTGGCGATGTCTGCGGGCTGGCCCAGGCGTTCAAGTGGGGCGAGTTTGGACAGGCGCTCGATCAGCTCAGCGCTCTTGCCGTCAAGGAACAGATCCGTGGCGGTGGGGCCCGGGGCTACGGCGTTCACCGTGATGTTGCGTCCGCGAAGCTCCCCGGCCAGCACATGGGTGAGGGCCTCCACGCCGGCTTTGGTGGCGGCGTAAACACCGTACGTGGGCTGGTACAAGCCAACGACGGAGCTGGAGAAATTGACAATGCGACCGCCATCGCGCAATCGCGTCGCCGCCTCGCGCATGGTGTTGATGCTGCCCTTGAGGTTCACCGCCAGCAGGCGGTCGATGGCTTCGTCGTTGACCTCGGCGACCTTGGCCAGCGACATGATGCCGGCGTTGTTCACGAGCACGTCGACGCCACCAAAGGTCGACTCGGCCGCATCGAACATGCGGCGCACGTCGGCCGCATTGCTCACATCGGCCTGGGCCGCCACGGCCTTTCCGCCGGCCTGTTCGATCTGGCGCACCAGCGCTTCGGCCGGGGCGGCTTTGCCAGAGTAATTGACGATGACGGTAAAGCCGTCGGCGGCCAGGCGGGCGGCGATGGCTGCGCCGATGCCGCGGGAAGCGCCGGTAACCAGGGCGACCTTGCTGTGGGTGGTGTTCATGGGTGTCTCCTCTTCTCCGAGCCGGCGGTTGCTGGCGTGGAGACACTTTCCTCTTTTCCCCACCGGGAATAATCTGCCGAAAACGGCCAATACAATTCCATCAGGACAAACAATGGATCGCCTGGATGTCATGCACTTGTTCACCCGGATCGTCGAGCGGCAAAGCTTTACCCTGGCCGCGCTGGACATGGATATCCCGCGCTCCACCGCCACCCAGGCGATCAAGGCGCTGGAGAAACGACTGGGCGTGCGGCTGCTGCAGCGGACCACGCGCCACGTGCGGGCCACCCTGGATGGCGAGGCCTATCACCGTCGATGCGTTGCGATCCTGGCCGAGGTGGAGGAAGCCGATGCGGTGTTCACTGACGCCAAGCCGCGAGGGCAGTTACGCATCGACGTCCACGGCGTGATGGCGCGGCATTTCCTGATGCCCGCGCTGCCATCCTTCCTCGCCGAATATCCCGACCTGCAACTGCACATCGGCGAAGGCGACCGCCTGGTAGACCTGGTACGCGAAGGTGTGGATTGCGTGTTGCGCGCCGGCCGCTTGCACGACAGCGCGATGGTGGGGCGGCAAGTGTGCCTGCTCGATGAGGTGACTGTGGCAAGTCCAGCGTACCTGGCCCAGCGCGGCATGCCACAGGGCATCGACGACCTCGAAGGGCATCAGGTGGTCGGCTTCGTCTCCACGGCCACCGGCGCGGTGTTGCCTCTGGAGTTCACCATCGACGGCGTGGCCCGGGAAGTACGGCTTCCCGCCACGGTAACCGTGGTGGGCGCCGAGACCTATGCCGCGGCTTGCGAGCTGGGCCTGGGCCTGGCGCAAATGCCGCGATACCACGTGGCCGAAGCGCTGGCGACGGGCGCACTGGTGGAGGTATTGCCCCGGTTTCCGCCGTCACCGACGCCGGTGTCGGTGCTCTATCCGCATAGCCGGCAACTGTCGCCACGCGTTCGCGTGTTCATCGACTGGATCACCCGGCGCTTCGCTTGAGAAACGATCGGGCTCACGGCAGCCGCGTACACGGTGCAAACGGCTCCTTGCGCCACTCAGGATGGTCGTACGGGATATAGCTGTTCCAATAGAACGGGAAGCAGGTCTTTCCCAGCACCGCCTCGACCATCGCCGGGAATATCGATTCGCCGTTGGAGCTGTTGCTCAATAGCAGCACGCAATCGCGTGACCGGACCACGCACACCATGAGGTTGTTGGCGCCGTCATCGTGGCCTTCCTTGAAATAGGCCGGACCATCGGGTGATTCAAAGCGTCCTATGCCCCAGGCGTAGCCAAGGCCGATGCCGTCGTTGTCCGTGGTGTCGGGCATGCCCATGGTGGGGAATTGTTGCAGCGAGTGGATGCGTATCGAGGGCGCCAGCCATGCCTTGTACGCCGCTGGTGACAGGCCATCGCCGCGCACCATGGCGGCAGCCAGGTTCGCGTAGTCGTGCAGGGTGGTATCCATCGATCCGGCGGCCCGTACGCTGCTTCGCTTTTTGTGCCCAAGTGCCTTGCCGTTCTCGTCGTAGCCGATGGCCAGGTTGCCGCTGAAGTCGTCGCGCCACGTCAGCGAGGTGCGGGGCATATCGAAAGGAACGAACAGGCGGTCGTGCATCAAGGTGGCCACGTCTGCGCCCATGCCTTCTTCCAGCACGAACTGCATCAGGTTGATGCCTTCGCCTGAGTAGGCAAAGCGCGTGCCCGGATCGAAATAGAACATCAGCTTGCCGTTGGGGTCGTAGTCCTTGCCCGGCTGCAGGTAGCGAAAATTGGCAAAGCCGGTGGTGTGGTTAAGCAGAATGCGCGGGGTGAGCTTCCGCCAGCGCTCGTCGCCGGCAAGGTCTGAGTATTTCTCGTAGGATGGAAGCGGCTTGGGCAGCATGCCGGCGATAGATGCATCCGGCGCAAGCTTGCCCTGGTCAACCAGGCCCATGACTGCATAAGCGAACGCTGCTTTGGTAAGCGAAGCCCCATAGATCACGGTGTCCACCTGCATGGGAAGCTGCTGCGCGACATCACGCATGCCGTAACCCTTGAGATAAACCACCCGCCCATCGTGGATCACCGCCAGCCCAAGGCCAGTCACGTGGGCATCGTGCATCAGCTGGGTGGTCCTTGCATCCAGCGCTGCGCGATCGATGTCGTGCGGCGGTGATGTGGTGTCGTGGTGAACGCAGCCGGTGAGCATGGCAAGCACCGCAAACGAAACGAATCTGCGCATTGCGTTCCCCCTCGAGATCCCCCGCCGCCGATGCTAGCAGGCATTCCGGGCGAACGTCTGCATACCGATCGATCGACAGCCCGGTAGACGTTGGCCGGTTCTACGCGCCCGGCCGGCCTGGGTCCCTGAGCCACGCGCTTGCTCTTTGCAACGCAGTGTTCACAGCTACCGACAGCGTGGCTCGCGTATAGGGCTTGGCCAGGAGCTGGACGTCGGCTGGACGGGGCTGTGTCGCCACCGCCTGGCCGGTATAGCCGGAAGCCAGGAGCAAGGCCATGGCCGGATGCGACTGGCGCAGGCGTTGCACCAGTTCCACGCCGCCGATGTCGCCGGGCATGATCACGTCGGAGAACAACAGATCGATGCGCACGCCGCTGGCGATCACGTCCAGCGCCGCCTGCGCGTGGCTGGCCTCGAATACGGTGTAGCCAAGTTCTCCGAGGGAGCGCACGGCGATGTCCCGCACGGCGGCATCGTCCTCGACTACCAGCACATTGGCCGTGCCGCGCAAGGTAACTGCGACATCATCCGTGACCTGCGCCCTCTCCGCGTCGCAGGTCACGGGAAAATGCAGCGTCACCGTGGTACCCCGGCCCGGCGTGCTGTCGACGGTCACGAAGCCATCGGACTGTCGCACGAATCCGTATACCTGGCTCAAGCCAAGTCCCGTGCCCTTGCCCACGTCCTTGGTAGTGAAGAAGGGTTCGAAAACCTTCGCGGCGATGTCCGGGGTCATGCCAGCGCCCGTGTCGCTAACAGACACAGCCACGTAGTGCCCGGCTGCCGCACCCACCACCTGCGCGCGCTCTGTGTCGACGGTTGTACGCTCGGTACCGATCGACACCGCGCCGCCATGGGGCATGGCGTCGCGCGCGTTGATTGCCAGGTTCAATATCGCCGTCTCCAACTGGTGGGGATCGGTAGTGCACAGCCAGCGTTCCGCGGGATCGATCAGCTCCAGAGTGATCGTCTCGCCGAGCGCGCGCTCGAGAAGGCCCTGGAAGCTGCGCATCCGTTCGTCGATGCAGACGGTTTCCACCCGCAGGTCCTGCTGGCGGGAAAACGCCAGGAGCTGCCGGTTCAGCAGCGCGCCGCGCTCCACGCCCTGGCGCGCGGCAGTGAAATAACGCTGGGAGCGCTCATCGGAAGGCATGTTCTCCTCAAGCATGTCCATGCTTCCGCCAATCACCATAAGGAGGTTGTTGAAATCATGCGCGATGCCGCCGGTAAGCTGGCCGATGGCTTCCATTTTTTGCGCCTGGCGCAGTTGCTGCTCGGTCATTCTTCGCGCGGTGACATCGGACACCACGCCCGCCAGCAGGCCACCATGGCCTTCCTGGTGATGCATGCGGCCCTTGACGTGTATCCAACGTTGCACGCCGTCGGCAAGGCGTTCTATGCGCAACTCGAACTCGACCGACCCCGCCCTGCGCGCGGCGTCGAAGCCGGCCCGCACCGCTGGTCGGTCTTCAGGCAGGAAACATGCCAGCAACCCTTCGAACGTCCAGGGGCCGGCTGTTCCCTCCCGGCCGAAAATTTCGTCGAAACGCCGCGAGCCATGGATCAGGCCGCGCGCGAGATCGAGGTCCCAGCCACCCATGCCGGCGGCATCGAGCGCCAACTCGAGGCCTTCCTCGGCACGGCGCCGTTCGTCGATTTCCGCGGCCAGGCGGGCGTTGGCCGCGGCCAGTTCATGGCTACGCTCCCGGCTGCGGGTGAGATCGGTAACCACGCCGCACAACAGTCGTGCAGCGTCCCGTCCCATATCCAGGTCCACGACGGAGAAATTCACCGGAACCCGGGTGCTGCCAGTGTCGACCAGCGATAGTTCCGCGCTGCGGCCGCCGGCGTTGCCCTGCGCCATCAGATCGTTGAAGACGGGAGTATCCGCAGGAGCGATGAAGTGCAACATCTCGCGCCCGATCAACAATTCACGCGCGTGGCCGAGCATGGCGGCGAAGCGTTCGTTGCAGTACAGGATAGTGCCGTCGGCCGACAGCGTCACCGCGCCCTCGCGCATCTGCTCGATGATCACGCGATAGGGGCGGTCGGCATTCTCGAGCGTATATACCTTCTGCCCGCTGCTACCACCCACGACCACGGCGTCAACTTCGCCATGACGGATGGCATCGAGGGTTTCTTCGGCCTCGCGCAGGCGCTCGAGCAGTTCGTCGAAGCGGGCCTGGCTCAGTGGCAGAGGGGAGGGCGGATCCATGCGTGGCGGCTTATGGCTCTGGCGCGAGGTTCAGCCCGGCCAGCACGCGCTCGCGATCGGAAAGATCGCCGATGATCTTGCGCAAGGGCTCGGGCAATACCTTGACCAGCGTAGGCGTGGCCACGATCTGGTAATCGCGCGTGGCCTCCGGGTGCTGGTACACGTCGATCACCTCCAGGTCGTAGTCGCCTTGCAGGCGCTCGGCGCAGATGCGCCGCATGTTCTGGATCGCGGCGGTCGAGCGTGGCGTGGATCCGGTGATGAACAGGCGGAGCTTATAGCGGGGCGCGTGCGGCAGGGTGGCGGTGTCATCGGTCATCAGTTGAGATCCCGGCGTCGGATATCCAGGCCCACCAGCACTTTCTCGGTGTCGGAGAGGTCGCCGATCACGCGTTTGAGTGGCGGCGGAAGGGTGCGGATCAGCGTGGGCAGTGCCACGATCTGGTCGCCGGCGGCCAGTTGCGGTGTTACCAGCAAATCCACCACTTCAATGTGGTAACGGCCGGCCAGGTGTTCCTCGCACAGCTTCTTGAGGTTGGCGATGGCGAGCAGGGACTTGGGCGTCTGCCCGGCCACATACAGGCGCAGGTTGTACGAACCATCCTCAGTCAGGCCTTCGGACGTGATCCCAACGCTCATGTGCTGTCCCCTCGGAGCCGGGCCATTCGCACGCGGTCGTCGGTGATGCTTTGCTCACGCGCCTCGTCCTGCTCGAGCATCGTCGCTATCTCCTGTTCTTCTGCTTCGAGCAGGGACATCTTCTCGGCCACTTCGCGCTCGATGGCGGCGCGCTTCCGCGCCAGCTCACGGCGCCTGCGTTCGACAGCTTGCTGGCGGGCGAGGTCGGCATCCCTCTCGCGTGCTTCCTGCACCACGCGCGCGGTACCGGTAAGCACGCCATGCGGCCCGACATAGGCATCGATCATTTCAACGCCATGGTCGGTAAGACGATATTCCCGAAGCTGCTTGGAGTGGTTCATGCCACGTGACTTGAGCAGGTACAGGACGCGGTTGCGCTCGCCGTTGGCCTCCATGTCGCTGAGCGAGATCCAGGTATCCATCAGCGACGATACGCTGCGTTCACCCTCGCTCATCTGGTCGTTGGCCGTCGAGAGGCTGGTGAACATCGTGGTGATGCCCTGGCTTTTGAGGATATCGGCCAGGCGGATCAGCGTGGCGTGGATCTCCATCGATGGGCCACGGAAGGCGGAAATCGGATCCACCACCACCACCGATGGCTTGAAACGCTCGATGTCACGGTTCATCCGTGCCAGGTGCATCTCGAAACCGTACAGGCTAGGGCGCGCTGCCTCGAATTGCAGCAGGCCTGAATCCAGGTGTGTCCTCAATTTGATACCCACCGAATCCATATTGCGCACGATCTGCCCGGGGGATTCCTCGAAGGCGAAGAACAGGCAACGCTCGCCGCGGCGGCAGGCGGCATCGACGAAGGCGGCGCCGAAGGTCGACTTACCCGTGCCGGCAAGCCCGGATAGCAGGATGCTTGAGCCGCGGAAGAATCCCTTGATGCCGAGCATGGCATCGAGCCCTGGAACGCCGGTGGAGACCGCTTCGTGCGAAACCGGGTGAGCCAGTCCCGCGGAAGTGATCGGCAGCACGCTGATCCCTTCCCCGTCGATCAGGAAGGGGTACTCATTGGTGCCATGCGCCGAGCCGCGGTACTTGACTACGCGAAGGCGACGCGTAGTGACCTGGTCGATCACCCGGTTGTCCAGCAGCAGCACGCAGTCGGAAACATATTCCTCGATGCCATACCGGGTAAGCTGGCCTTCGCCGCGCTCACCGGTGATGATGGCGGTGACACCCTTGTCCTTGAGCCAGGCGAAAAGACGGCGTAGTTCCGCGCGCAGGATGGCGGTGTCTTCCAGGCCCGCAAAAAGCGCCTCGATGGTATCGAGTACCACCCGTTTGGCACCCACTGAATCGATGGCATGGTTCAGCCGGACGAACAGGCCCTCCAGGTCGTATTCACCGCTGTGCTCGATCTCGGCGCGCTCGATATGCACGTGGTCGACCACGAGCTTGCCGGCGGCTACCAGCGCATCGACATCGTAGCCAAGAGAGGCAACGTTCACGGAGAGGTCGCGTGCCCGTTCCTCGAAGCTCATGAACACGCCAGGCTCGCCAAAACGCCTGGCGCCGTTCACCAGGAAGGTCATGCCGAAGAGTGTCTTGCCGCAGCCGGCCGAGCCGCACATCAGCGTGGGCCGTCCGGTGGGCAGGCCACCGAATGTCAGGGCATCGAGGCCGTCGATGCCTGTTGGCGTCTTTGGCAATGCCACGCCTTGCTCGATGCCCACCTCATCGTGTTGCACGTCCATTGCCCACCCGTCTTCATTGGCCAGGCAATGAGATTACGCGGCGCGGGAATTTTACGAAAGCGCGGCGCACGTTGTGAAGACGTTGTGAAGTTTTGGGTGTCGGCTCCCAGCAACGGATGTCCATGCCAAACTCATGTGATGAACCGACGAGAATTCACCCGCACCATCGCCGGCGCCGGTTTGCTGGCCGGCCTGCCCACCGGTTCGATGACATGGGCTATGGCCGCTTCAACGCCTGTGCGCGACAACCGATTGCTTCGGGCCCAACAGGCCTTCCTCGACCTGCGCTTTGGCATGTTCATCCACTTGAACATGGCCACTTACCAACAGCGCGAGTGGGGCGACCCGAAGGCGTCGCCCGCCATGTTCAACCCGCGCCACCTCGATGCCGGCCAATGGGCCCGTGCCGCGCGATCGGCCAACATGGGCTACGGCTGCCTTACCACCAAGCACCATGACGGCTTCTGCCTGTGGCCAACGAAGACGCGCAGCGCCAATGTGATGCAGTCCGGGTATCGCCACGACATCGTGCGCCTTTACGTGGATGCATTTCGAAAGGCCGGGCTGAAGCCTTGCCTGTATTTTTCGATGCTTGACCTGCGCGACGACATCCGAGCCGGCGTGGTCACCCGCGAGGGCATCGACCTCATCAAGGCCCAGCTCACGGAACTGCTTACCCACTACGGGCCGATTCCAGCGTTGATCTTCGACGGCTGGAACGCCTCGTGGTCGCGCATCGGCTACGACCAGCTGCCCTACAGGGAAATTCACGACCTGGTGAAATCACTGCAGCCCGATTGCCTGGTGGCCGACCACAACGCCGGCCGTTATCCCGGCCCGGCCCTGTATTACACCGACATCAAGCAATACGAGCAGCATGCCGGGCAGAAGATCCCAGCTGGCAGTGCCATCCCCTCGCAGTCGGGTACCACGCTGCAAAGCGACTGGTTCTGGAAAACCGACTACCCCGGCCAGGCGCTGCGTCCGGCGGCACAGATCGTGGATGAATGGCTGCGGCCCTTCAACGACAACCATTGCAACCTGATCCTCAACTGCGCACCCAACCGCGATGGCCTGTTCGATCCGAACGTACTCGAGCGCCTGGCCGACATCGGCAAGCTGTGGCGTAACCCGGGCCCGGCACCAGCGCTTTCCCCGGCCATCACCATCACCACCGACAACCTCGCCCGGCGCAAACCGTCATTCGCCAGCAGTA